>REDV01000052.1 GCA_007695365.1 Cryomorphaceae bacterium
CCTTTGACGGGTGTACCGACGAGGTGTGCTTACCGCTGGAAATTCACGGAGACTTCATCTTTTACATGCCCAACGCCTTTACCCCCAATGAAGACGGCATCAACGACCTATACGGACCTGTAATGGAAGGCATTGACCCATCCACCTACGAATTCTTCATTGTGAACCGCTGGGGCGAAACCGTGTTCTACACCAACGACGTGAACCAGAAGTGGAACGGAAGCGGTATGAACGGCTCCCACTACGCCCCAGACGGGGTATATACATGGAAGGTGAAAGTAAAATCACTCTACCGCACCGAGGCTGATGTGTTTACAGGGCATGTAACACTGGTGAGGTAAGAATCAAAACACAGATCCATTGTAGCAGTGATTGGCGTAGTCGAAGTCACCGCCACATCTTTGCTGTTCCATCATCTGGCTGATTTTGAACATTCATTTGTGCAACTTGAATTGTTGAATTTCGTCTGTGAATTGATGTTGCCTCACTACCTTTGCATTTCATTACGTGGAAATTCCATTCGGTGGGGTTAGTTGTTCGCAAATATTGGATGATTGCTTTCATACTGCTGGCCTACAGCGGTATTGAAACCAGTAAGGGCTTTGCCCAGTGCATCTTCAACACTGCATATACCCTCAACCCACCTCCCGTGAACGGGCAGTACGAACTTGGGCAAACTGTTCAGATTTGTGGGCAATTTAGTTACACCCAAAGTGGGTCAACCTGGGCGCACGGCATTGTACCTGTCATTCCGGCCGGATGGGAAATGAGCAGTTTACAGGTTCAGCCTCCCAATTCGTGCAGCGGAAATGGAGTTTGGGGCTGGTATAACAGCGTAACAGGAACTGCAGGAAGCGCAGGAACACACGGCCCCGGCATCTTTTACGACACAGGAGGTGATGGCAATCCCGGAAATAATTTTGGGGATAATTGCGCTTTTGGGGTTTTCAATTTCTGTATCACCCTAACCACCGTAACCGACTGCCAGAACGGTGCACTTGAGGGCACCAACCTCAATATTAACTTCCTGATTCTGGGCGACAATGCATCAGGTTCATGGAACAGTTTTTCATGCAACGTAAACGGTGATTTGCTGGCAGTTCCTCCCGCTCTTTCAGCCACACTCAATTGCTGTGCCGGTGAATCGCTCAGCGCTGAATTTTGCGACGGCTCAGACCCGCAGAATCTTTTTGATCTCTTTACTGAAAGTCCGGCCGGTGGAACCTGGTCAGCTCCGGGAGGAGGTGCATTTGATGGGGTGTTCATTCCAGGAAGCAGTCCTGATGGCACGTACAGTTATACCTTTGATGACGGCGATTGTGATGCTACTTCAACCGTTGAGGTGAGCACCTTTCCCGCTCCTGAAGCAGGAATCGGAAGTGCAGAGTCTTTCTGTGAAGGCACTCCTCCTTTCGACCTGTTTGACCTCATCACCAACGGAGATGCTGGCGGTGTCTGGACCTCACCCACAGGTACTGAGGTACCTCCAATATTCACCCCCGGTACATCAATGCCCGGAGTGTACATCTATACCGTAAGCACAGCCGGCTGCCCCGAAAGTTCGGCCGAAGTAGAAATCACCATTACCCCCAACGCCGATGCCGGTGAAGATGGAAGCGTTGTACTGTGCGAAAGCAATCCTCCAACTTCTCTTTTTGGCTTTCTGCAGGGCACCCCTGGAGGGGGTGGTTCATGGACAGACCCCCTGGGCGATCCTTTCAGCGGTGAGTTCAGCCCAGCTAATGACCTCCCCGGTTTATACACCTACACGGTGGGTAACGAGCCTTGCGATGGCTCCGCCACAGTGGATGTATCAATCATTGATGTACCCTTTGCCGGCAACGATGCCACAGTGGAAATTTGCAGCAACGCAGGCCCTATCGACCTATTCGACGCACTTCCGGGAGCTAATACAGGAGGTTTCTGGACTTCTCCTTCTGGCAATGTTTCTGGAAGCATGTTTACTCCGGGAGTGGATGAAACAGGCTCCTACACATACACGGTGGGAGATGCCTCTTGCAACGACGAGGCAACAGTTACCATTGCTGAACTTCCCCTGCCCGAGGCCACCGTTTCAGCAGATGATTTTTGCGAAGGAGCTGAATTGGAACTAAACTTTTCACTCAGCGGGCAAGGCCCGTTTGACCTGAGCTACACAGTGAATGGAGAGGAATTCAACTTGCAGAACATCAACAACGGCCATACCGAGAGTCATTCTCCTTCCGGTACCGTAACGATTGAGATCTTGCAGGTTTCAGATGCTAACTGCGTTAACACCGGTAATACCATTACGGCCCAACTCATTGAAGCCCCGGTTGCTGAAATAGATGGCGGCGGCGAATTATGCCCCGGACAAGACGGCTTGATCAGCTTTGTGCTTCCCACTAACCAAACCTTTGATGCAGTGTACACAGACGGAAGTACCAATTTTACACTTAACGGAATTACGAACGGACACTCTGTCTCAGTTTCGCCAGGAAGTAACACTACGTATACACTGGTTTCTGTAAGTTACGCTGAAGCGCCGTTTTGCGAAGGATCGGTAAGCGGAAGTGCCGTTTTTACCATTGTAGATGGTCCCGAAGCCACCATTTCAGGAAGTACCACTGTTTGCCTGGGTGAGCTGGCCTCGCTAACTTTCACCTTGGTTGGCAACGGTCCTTTCAACGTGGTATATACCGATGGTGAGGATAATTTCGGCCTGAACGGAATTCTAAACGGGCATCAGGAAAATGTCAGCCCGGACAATTCAACCACCTATACTTTGGTTTCGGTTGTGAGCACCAGCAACCCCGATTGTGACGGAACCGTATCAGGTGAGGCCACCATCACCATTGCTGAACCACCTGCATTTGGCAATCTGAATTTTTCATGCAATGCAACCAACGATGCCTACACGGTAAGTTTCACCATCAGCGGGGGCGACGCGGGAACGTACACTGTTGAGGGGGGTGGAACGATTACCGGTAATACCTTTACAAGCAACGAAATAAACAGTGGTGACTCTTTCACGTTTCTGATGGACGATGCAAACGGATGTGGCCCCGTAGTGATTGAAGGTGAACATGAATGCTCTTGTGATACCTGGGCCGGCACTATGCAAGGGGATGCGATCAGTGCCTGTGGCACAGAGGTGGCCAATGCCCTGCACAACGGTGATGAAGTACTTGACGGAAATGACGTACTTGCTTTTATCCTTCACGATTTGCCCGGTGAGGTAGTTGGGAACGTTCTGGGCCAAAACTCAGAACCATCTTTTAGCTACCAGGCCAATCTCAATTATGGCGAAACCTACTACATCTCACCGGTTGCAGGTAACCAACTTCCTGGTGGCGACATGGATTTAACGGATGAATGTCTTTCAGTAGGTGCAGGTACTCCGGTTGTGTTTCAGCTCACACCTGTAGCAAGCCTTTCAGGTGGAGGAGCGATTTGCGAAGGAGAAACTGCAACGCTTACAGTTACGTTGACCGGTACCCCACCCTGGAATATGGAGTGGGCGCTGAATGGAAATCCGGGTGGGAACTGGAGCGCTGCTGAATCTACCCTCTCCATAGAGGTGAGTGAAGGCGGAACCTATACCTTGTTGAGCGTAGAGGACGCGCATTGCATCGGAGACGTCTCAGGAACCGTCGAGGTAACAGCATTTCCGACACCTACGGCTACGCTGAGCAACGGCGGGCTGTTTTGCGAAGGTGATGACGAAGGTCCGCAGATAGCCTTTACCGGCACAGGTCCCTGGAGTTATGAATACGCCATCAACGGAGTTTCGCAGGGGGCGAATAACTCCAACTCGAATACGCTTACTTTGCAAGTAAGCAGCTCCGGCACCTACAGCTTGCTTGAGGTTTCAGATCAAAATTGCCCTGGCGAGGTGTCGGGTGTTGTGGAGGTCACCTTGCAGCCCTTGCCTACTGCTACCATTTCGGGAGGGGGTACGATTTGCGCCGATGAAACAGCCCTTATTCAGTTTAATGGATCCGGAGCTGGAAATATTACGGTAAGCTATCAGATCAGCGGCGGATCTACCCAAAACATCAGCCTTATCAACGGAGAAGGCACCATTGAAACCTCTAATGAAGGCATTTACACCATCCTCAGCGTGAGTGATGATTTTTGCAGCCAGAATATTCAGGGGCAGAACGTAACGGTGAGTGTTGTACCTCTGCCCTCGGCACAAATTTCGCTTCAACCGCCCATTATTTGCGAAGGCGAAACCACGCAATTGGTCATTTCCACAGGGCAAACGCAGGCTGTGGACTTGGTATTCAGCACGGGTTCGGAACTTGTGATTGAAGAGGGTGTAACCGGCATTTCTCAGACCATCCAACCTGAAGACGCAGAATTATTTACCCTTATTTCCGTTGCTTACAGCTCAGACCCATCCTGTTTGCAGGAAGTCAATCAATCTGTAACTGCACAGGTTCTTCCTTCCCCGGAACCTCCTATTCTGAGTGATGTTTTTCGGTGTACAAGCGACTCTTTTCCCGTAATTGGCACTCCAGCCTTGCCAGGACTCAGCTATTTATGGAGCCCGGCCGCCGGACTGAGCGACCCTACTTCATCACAGCCCACCCTTATTCTCGATGCCACAGGAAGCGAGCCCTTTAACCAGACCTACACCTTGGCTGTGAGCAATGGTGCTTGCACTGTTTTTAGCACAATGCTGGCCACTATTGACCCCGGGCCGCCGGCTTCGTTTAGCTACTCGCCCAATCCCGTCACCACCGATTTCACCGCGGTCTCTTTCAACCCTTCTGCATCCGGAAACCTATCCTATGCATGGACATTTGACGAACTGGGCACTTCTTCACAACGACGCCCAACATTTGTATTCCCCGAAGGGCAGGCAGGCTTCTACGAAGTGATGCTTGAAGTTACAAACAACGAAACAGGCTGCATCAACCAGCAGTTGCAGATAATCGAAGTGATTGGCAGGCTCGTGGTACACATTCCCAATGCATTTACCCCCGATGGCGATGGAATCAATGAACTATTCGGCCCGGTGATGCTCTACTATCGCCCCGAGACCTTTGAGTTTACCATCTTCAGTCGCAATGGCCAGGTGGTATTTCACACAACCGACCCCGGGCAAAAATGGAACGGCAGTGATCCGGGAGGGAATTACTACGGCATTAACGAGGTGTATGTCTGGACGCTCAAGGTTGGAAGCATGTTCAGCACAGAAATCAGTGAGTTTAAAGGCACCGTAACACTGATTCGGTAGGAGTATGATTTAGAAGGTGAATTCGGCCCCCATTCTATCCGTTGACTTCGTACCTTTGAGCCCAATATTGACGTGATTTTCAAAACAACTTGCTGCCAGTTTAATCGTCGAATATGTAACAGCATTATGAAGACTAAAATTCATTTTATACTCTCCTTCTTGCTCATAAATTTGACCCTGAGTTCTTCAGCCCAGGATGTATTGCAAGACCGATTTGGTGCAGACGCCATTGCATCTGTTCAGGGCTCTGAAAAGCTTGATTTTCTCGCCTATCAAAACGAACATGGATACGTGGTTCAAGATCTGCAGGGCATGAAAGATGTATCGGAGTTCCCCGATGCTTTAGAAGTGCAACCCATCAACAGCAACTACCCTCCGCTTACTGAGAGCATCCTTGATGCAGGCATTGACCTGTTTGCCTACGAATTTCAAGTAAGGCAAGACGATCACCAGTACTTTAAAATTGGCAACAGCGGAAAAGTGTTGGTAATCTATTCCAATGCATCTGTTATGGAGCAATTCAGATCTATACCTGAGAGTAATAACGAATGAAACAAACTAAACTTCTATTAGCCGTTCTTTTCCTGGCTGTTTTTCAATCAGCAGTGGGGCAGGATTTCCCTATCACAGATGGAACCGTAAACACTTGTGGCGGTTTATTCTATGATGATGGAGGAACAGGTGGGGGTCCTTATTCAACCACATCCTATACCTTTACAATCTGTCCTGATAACCCGGAAGACGTCGTTCAGGTTGAGTTTTTTGCATTCAGTCTTTGGACAAGTCCGAATCCGAACAACAGCGACAGGCTATTCATTTTCGACGGGCCGGACGCTACAGCCAATTCGCTGGGTTCTTACACCGGCACGCAACTTCAGGGGCTGGCGGTTACTGCAACCATCAACAACCCTTCAGGGTGCCTCACCTTCGTATTTCAGGCCAACCCCAACGGAAACACAGGGGGGCAGTTCCCCGGCTGGGAAGCACAAATTAGCTGTACTACACCATGTGCAACTCCCATTGCCGCATCTGTAATTTCCGATCCTGTGCCCAGTGGAGATGAGCAAAGTATCGGAGTTTGTATCGGCGATGTAGTTACCTTTTCGGACGATGGCTCGTTCGCTCAACCCGGATTTGAGATTGCCAACTATGTTTGGAATTTCAACGATGGGACGGTAGATGAAACCACGGGGCCTGTTGTTCAGCATAGCTTTGACGAGCCGGGCGAGTACATCGTAACGCTCACGGTAGTGGACGACAACGGTTGCTCAAGCCTTAACCTGGATCCATTACAGGTACTGGTAAGTACCGTGCCCATTTTTAATGTTGAACAAGACTTTGAAATTTGCTTGGGAGCAACTGCCAGTATTTCAGCCAATCCTGAGAGCATAACATGGACGGCTCTTCCACCCCAAGTGGTGGCAGGTATGACTTTTCTTGCAGATGGCGCAGGTTTCACCTACAGCACTGCACTGACATTCGATTTTTTTGAACCCGGAGCCACCCTGCAAAGCTGCGATGACTTTTTAGGGGTATTCGTCAACATGGAGCACTCCTTCCTTGGAGATTTGGGTATCACGCTGTCTTGTCCGGATGGTACAACAGTTAGCATCCTGAACTGGCCAAATGGTGGAGGAGCCACCTATCTTGGAGAGGCGGTGGATGATCCGCTTGATTTACCCGGCCAAAATGTACCCGGCATTGGTTACACCTACACCTGGACACCAACAGCAACGAATGGCAACGTCAATAACCAGCCGCCAAACGTGGTTACGTTTATGAATCAGGCGGGCTTTATGGACACCAATGACATTGTGCCTGAGGGCACCTATCAACCTGATGGCAACCTCTGTGACTTTGTGGGCTGCCCGCTCAACGGAAGCTGGACACTTACGATTACCGATAACCTGGCTATTGACAACGGTTACGTGTTCTATTGGGGAATTGACTTTAATCCGGAATATTTCCCCGACGTAACCACCTTCACACCGGTGATAGGAATGGGTAGCGACTCAACCTTCTGGGAGGGGCCTGATATTACCAATGTAAGTGCAGACGGGAATGCTATTGAAGTTACACCAACTGCAACCGGAACTTTTGAATACACCTTTACCGCCCTTAATAACTTTGGATGTGAACAAGATACTACCGTTACCATTTCAGTTGTACCCGGACCAGAAGCTGATGCCGGCCCCGATTTGGTTATTTGCGAAGATTCTCTGCAAATGGCAGGGGGCGTGCTCGGTGTTCCACCACCACCGCCTACTTGCGATTACACCCTCGAAATGATGGATACCTTTGGCGATGGGTGGAACGGCTTTTCTGTGACCATCGTACAAGACGGCGTTACGGTAGGAACCTACACTTTCAATACGGGTCTGCAAAGTACAGCCACCATCCCTCTGAACCATGGTTCAACCATTCAAATCAACACCCAAAGCGGAACGTGGGATAGTGAAGTTTCATACAACCTGGTAAATCCGGCCGGGGATGTGGTCTTTTCAGATCAGGGAACCATCCTTTCGGGAACGCCCATTCAGATTGGACAGAACATTTGGTCGGGCACGGTAGATTGTCAGCCCGAATCGCCGGATTACGCCTTCCAATGGAGTCCAACCACCGGACTTTCAGACCCCAACATCCCCGACCCGATGGTGATGGTAAACCAAAATACCACTTACACGCTTACAATTTGGGAGGTTGGATTTCCCGAATGCTCAACCGCTGATGAAGTTACAGTGACCATTCCACCTGAGGCGGATCCCGGCCAGGACAACGAAATTGTGGTTTGCTACAACGAACCGGAATTTTTGATGACCGACTCATTGGGTGGCACACCTGTGCTCACCGGTGAGTGGACAGATGCTGCCGGAAACGTGGTTGGAACTACTTTCAACCCATCAGATTATCCTGATGGGGCAAACTTTACCTACACCTACACAGTTACTTTCGGCCCATGTGTGAAATCGGCTGATTTGACCATTACTGTGCTCGAAGCCGGTAACCCCAATTGCTGTCAGACATTTGCCGATGCCGGACAAGGAGGAATAGCCTGCGATCTTAGCTTTACCCTCAACGCGCAACCCACCATTGGAACAGGAACATGGAGTGGACCCGACGGTGTTAGTTTCAACAATCCGAACAGCCCCAACACCGTGGTTACAGTTCCATCGCCCGGTGGAGAGTTTGTACTGACGTGGACAGATAACAACGGACTTTTCTGTGAAGAAAGTGACACTGTAACAGTGGTGTTTATGGATCCCGTAACAGCGGTACTCGCCCATACACCCGCAACCTGCCCGGGTGAATGTGATGCCATTGCCATCCTTACGCCTTCGGGAGGTTTAGGCGCTTATAACTACAACTGGTCAACAGGCACGGAAGGCCTCTCTTCTGAGGAAAGAACCGACCTTTGTGCAGGAGAACTCAGTGTTACTGTTACCGATGAATTCGGCTGCTCTGTGCAGGCCAATACAACCATCACTGAATCGCCCAGACCGGCTATTCAGGTTTCGGTTACAGACATTTCCTGTCACGGTCTATGCGACGGACAAATCCAGGTGATTTCTCCCGATGCTGTGCTCTACAGCTTTGACAACGGAATTACTTTTGATGTGGCGCCTTTCACCGAAGATTTATGCGCCGGAAATTACCAGGTAATTGTTGAAAATGCACTAGAGTGTACCAACGCCACCACAGTAACCATTACGGAGCCTATTCCGGTGGATGCACGGTTTACCATGTCGCCCAACCCCACCACATGGGACGAAACAACCATCCGGTTCTTTGACCAATCCATTCCACAGCCTTTTGAAAGCCACTTTTGGGTTTTTGACACGACCCAGGTTCTCGGAACTTCTACGGAGCAGAACCCTACTTTCACTTTCCCGAACACAGAGGCGGGCGTTTATCCGGTTACTTTGTGCGTGGAGTCGTCAGAGGGTTGTTTTGGTTGCGTTACGCACAATGTGATTATCAACGAAACGCTCTCTATTTTCATTCCGAACAGTTTTACTCCCAACGGAGACGGAATTAACGACCTGTTCAAGGTTGTGGCCAATTCTGATGAGTTCAAGGATTTTCAGATGCGTATTTTCAACCGGCAGGGTGAGCTTGTCTTCATCACCAACAATATCAACGAAGGCTGGAACGGTGCCTACGCAAGCGACCCCTACTATGTGAGCGACATGGTGTACATCTACGAAGTTCGCATCACATCCACCATTACGCTTGAAACCTACAAATACACCGGACACATAACGGTACTGAGATAAGACGAGGAAAAATATTCTAACTGGAAACGAAAAAGGTCAGCCGCGAGGCTGACCTTTTTTGCTCCGTTAACTTTAATTGTTGCGCTATGCGTCGATGTTGGCGTACTTGGCGTTGTCTTCAATAAACTGACGGCGCGGCGGAACATCGTCGCCCATCAGCATGGAGAACACGCGGTCGGCCTCAATGGCGTTGTCGATGGTAACCTGGCGTAATGTGCGGAACTCTGGATTCATCGTGGTATCCCAAAGTTGCTCTGCATTCATCTCTCCAAGACCCTTGTATCGCTGAATACCCACTTTGGTTTCATTGCCTTCACCTACAATTTCACGAATAATTTCATCGCGCTCTTTGTCAGACCACGCATAACGTTGCGTGTTACCCTTTTTGAGCAAATAAAGCGGTGGCGTCGCGATGTACACATATCCGTGCTCAATCAATTCCTTCATGTGGCGGAAAAAGAACGTAAGAATCAGGGTTTCGATGTGGCTACCGTCCACGTCGGCGTCACACATGATTACCACTTTGTGGTAGCGCAGACCTTCAATGTTCAGTGCTTTGCTATCGTCTTCGGTACCAATGCGCACCCCCAGGGCTGTGTAGATATTTTTGATTTCCTCATTCTCGAAAATCTTGTGTTGCATGGCCTTTTCCACATTCAGGATTTTACCGCGAAGTGGCATAATGGCCTGAAAGTTTCGGTCGCGACCTTGCTTGGCAGTTCCACCTGCAGAGTCTCCCTCCACAAGATACAACTCACATTTTGCGGGGTCTTTATCGGCACAGTCAGAAAGTTTACCGGGCAATCCTGAGCCGGTCAGAACATTCTTTCGTTGTACCATTTCACGCGCCTTACGCGCTGCGTGTCGGGCTGTTGCGGCCAGAATTACTTTTTGTACGATTGATCGCGCATCTGCCGGGTTTTCTTCCAGGTAGTTAGCCAGCATCTCGCTGACCGCCTGGCTCACTGGTGCAGTAACTTCGCGGTTTCCTAGCTTGGTTTTGGTTTGACCTTCGAACTGAGGCTCGGCTACTTTTACAGAGATCACTGCGGTAAGACCTTCACGGAAGTCATCGCCGGCAATTTCAAATTTTAGTTTACTGAGCATTCCGCTATCTTCAGCGTACTTCTTCAGCTGGTTGGTAAGCCCCCGTCGAAATCCGGCGAGGTGTGTTCCACCTTCGTGGGTGTTAATGTTGTTGACATACGAGAAGACATTCTCTGAGAAAGAAGTGTTGTACATCATGGCCACTTCAACGGGCACACCTCCGCGCTCACCTTCAATGTAGATCGGTTGAGCAATCAGTGCCTCACGGGTCTCGTCCAGAAATTCAACAAATTCCCGCAGGCCTCCTTCCGAATGATAGGTAACGCTATAGGCCTCACCCTCTTCGTTTACATTGCGCTTGTCGGTAAAGTGAATGGTAATTCCTTTGTTGAGAAAAGAGAGTTCACGCATGCGATTAGACAAAGTCTCTGCGCTGTACTCGGTGGTTTCGAATATGCTATCATCGGGTTTAAATGTAACGATGGTTCCGTGCTTATCGGTCGTGCCAATCTCACGCACATCGTACTGGGGTTTTCCGATTTTGTATTCCTGCTCATATACTTTACCGTCGCGGTGCACCTCCACGCGCAAATCCGTTGAAAGCGCATTCACACAGGAAACACCCACTCCGTGGAGACCTCCGGACACTTTGTAGGTATCCTTGTCGAATTTACCTCCGGCGTGAAGTACGGTCATCACAACTTCCAGCGCCGATTTCTTTTCCTTTTCGTGGTAGTCAACAGGAATTCCACGGCCATTATCTTCTACCGTAATGGAGTTGTCTTCATTGATTGCCACGAAAATGGTATCGCAGTAGCCGCCCATGGCCTCATCAATGGAGTTATCTACAACCTCGTAAACAAGGTGGTGCAATCCACGCACCCCCACATCGCCTATGTACATGGCGGGGCGCTTTCGCACCGCTTCGAGCCCTTCGAGTACCTGGATATTACTGGACGAATATCCGTTGTTTTTCTTCGTTTCTTCTGACATTTTTTGTTGCGTTTAAAACAGGTGGTCAAAGATACGAAATGACACCCCGACAATCACTCAAAACCCCTGTGATTATGCGGATTTTATTAACAATTGGCTGAGTTTATCACGCTCCATCGGTCACAGCCAAAATTTGCTTGCGAAATAGGGTGATTAAGGCCTCAAAATGCGAAGGAAAATCCGCCCATCAACAGGAAGCGTTGTACCGGAAAACGGTACCATCGCTCATAGCGCGCCGCAAAGAGGTTTCGCGCCTCTATGTATGCAGATAAGCGTTGGGTATAGCGGTATTCAAATCCGAGGTCGGCATCCACAAAGCCTTTGAGCCTCATAGAAAATGCATCGCCTGATGGTTCAGCACCCTGAACATCGAAAAGTGTACGAGCCAACCGATCGTCCTCAGCATGAATTCCGAACCGCACAAAGAGTTTCTTGCCCAGATTGTAATCTCCGGTAAAATCAAGTCGAAGATTGGGCAGATGCCACGCCTCTTCCTGTTCGCGCATAGAAAAAGATGTATAAGATCCACGCGCCGTGAGCATCAGTTTTTCGTGTCTCAGGAAGGTCAATTCTCCAAAAATGCGCAACTGGTCCACACGATCGTAAATCAAATCAAAACGGTTCTCATTGGAGAAAATCATGTCGTTCACCATAAAGGCAAAATCCCGGGTTCGGTTGTGTTTCAGGCCCACATTAAACGACACCGACCTACTCAATTTTCCGCGGAAACCTCCGTACAGTTCGTAGTCAACACTGGAATTGAACAGTGTTACATCGCCAAGCAGAAAGGGATTTTGCTGTGTGAGGCTGTGGTAGCTGTTGCGCTCCAATCTTCCGGTAAGACCCGCGTACGGAATCAGCATATCATCAAAGAAACTGTACTTCACCTCTACATCGGGGTAAAAATGGAAGCGCGCGGTGTTCGACATCTCCGAGTAAATACCGATACCAATCAACGCGTGCCACCTCTTGCCCTGCTTTACAATCTGCGGACGCAGCTTTAAAATGGCATTGTTGGTTACGCGCTCTTCGGAAACAGCTTGCGACCCCGTTTGCTCGGAGATATACGGAAACTCCACATTGGTCATGCGGTTGTAGTTGTTGTAATCCAACGAGGCATCAAGCGTGTAGAGGTCGTTGTTGATGAAACGTATCAGGTTGGCTGAAATCAGCACGTTGTTCTCACGGGCGTTGAATGCACTCATGTAGTGATAGTAGCGCGCGTCAATGTTGTGATTGAGCTTGGTGCTGTCGCGGTAGTAGCTGCGCCAGTTGGCACGTCCCTCCATGTAATTGTACACCTGTCGGATATCTGCCGAGTTGTAGTCAATGTCCTCGGGATTAAAACCGTAGTAATGTACCATGTTGCGCTCGTATTTGGCACCGATACTACCTTCGTGTTGCCGGAAAAACCGCCTTCCCCAGATATCTACTTCATTGTCGCTGTAACTGTTTTTGGCCACATCGTTAATTCCACCGTTGGAGGAGAAATGCCGCGCCAGTACTCCATAAGCCATGTTTCTTGATCGCTCGCTGTTGTAACGAAATTCAGCGAATGGCGTGGTGTACAAACCAATGCCTCCTTTGATGGAGCCCTTGTAGAGGCGGTCAAGGGTGCGGCGCAATCGCAATTGTGCTGCCTGAATCGTGTCGATATGGTACTCGGTTTCCGCGCGGGCCCCGATGGATTCGTAGCGGATATCCTCCGACTTCACTATGGTGTCTACCAATTGCGGGATATCGCCAATCTTCAAGGCGTTTTTCACGGCGTTTTCACGTACACCGGTAACAATCTGCGTTTCGTCGAACTGATCGTCTTGCGCTGCAAGCGGAAAAACCAACAGCACCAGCGCCAGCACAAAGAGAATGTGTTTATTCCTGCTCATCATCGGTTTGTGGATTGGTTCGCTGCCGGCGTTCTTCGCGGCGCTCTGTTTCTTCTTCCTGCTCCATCTCGTCAAAGATGCGTGTGTCTGAATCTTCGCCTCCCAGATCGAGTTGCATAACCCTGCGCTCTTCAGGTTGGGCGGCGGCCTTCTCAGCGTCGAGTATTTTGTTTAGACGTGAGGAGGCTTCTTCGCGCAATTTGGGATCTTCGGTGTTGTTGAGAATATTCTGCAACACGGCTTTAGCCTGGAAGGTATCATCGGTTGCCACGTAGGCATCTGCCAGCAGTATAAGGGCCTTGATTTTCCAGAATTCATACCCGGGATATTCCTTGATCAGCGCAAAGACGCAGGCTTCGCATGGTTTGTAGGCTTCCTTCTCAAAGTCTATTCGGCACAACCTGTACTTGGCCTCGGCACCTTCAGTGCCTTTGCTTTCGTTGTGCACCCTCGACAAGGATGTGCGGGCAAGATCAAAATCGCGGTTGTCAAAATGAACCTTACCCTGGATCAGCAATGCCTCAGTGATGATGGTGGCCGGTATGCCCTCGCTCTGAAGCACGGCGTCGGCGTACTTCAGTGCCTGCGTGTAATAGCCCAGCTTGTAATTGCAGCGCAACTGACCAATCAGCGCCTCCAGTGCATTAACCTTAAACTCGGCCACTTTTTCGAGCTGGGCATATTGGTCGAGGGCAGTTTCATAATGACCCAGGTTGTAATTGATAGACGAGGCTGCAAGTAATGCTGATTCTGAAAACTTATTGAGCGGCTGATCAATGACGTAATTGTATCCCACCAGCGACTCTTCGAAGCGTTTCTTTTCAAACAGACACTCCGCCATATAGAAGTTGGCATTGAGGGCAAAAATTCCGCCGGAATACTTTTCGAGGTAGTCTCTGAATCCGCCAATGGCACCCTCGCAGTCGCCGTTTACATACTTGTTTTCTGCCGCGGCGTAGGTGATGGAGTCGAGTCGCGTAGTGGTAACATCGTAAAACTTCAACCCCGACACCCAGGAGTTATACTCTTCAATACGCCCCAGTTCCACGTAAATATCTTCGATACGGGCAATGGCTTCGCGCGAATCGTCGAGGGTAGGAAACTGTTCAACAACCATTTTGAATGTCGCCAGGGCGTTCTCAAAATTTCGTTGACGGATTTGAATAAGTCCTTTCTGCAACAGCGCCCTGCGCACATATACGTTACCGCTGTAGTTCTCAATAATCTGGTTGAACTCGGTAAGCGCTTCGCTGTAGTTGCGCTGGTTCATGAGCACATTACCCAATTGGAAACGGGCCCCCACCACCAATGGTGAACTGGGGTATTCTTTAATCAGGCGTCGGAAGGTTTCCACCTGCCTGGTCTCATCACGCATCAAGCCGAAAGCCAGACCCATTTGATGAAGTGCGTAGTCGTTATCACTTTGGCCAATTGCCAGAGCCCTCTCATAGTACTTAACGGCCAGGGGGTAATCTTTTTCAACGATGTAGCAATCACCGATACGCAACAGGGCATCGTTCACGCGCCGGGAACCCGGTTTGGCGCTTTCCACGTACTTGCGAAGGTTAATGGCCGCCTGTGCGTATTGCCGGTTCATAAACTGGCAGTAACCGAGTCCGTAATATGCCTTTTCGTACACTCCGCTGGTGAAGGCACCGGGCATTTTGAGAAAGCCGCTGTAGAGTTTGGCTGCCTCATCGTATTCTTTTAGCTGGTAATTTGCCTCGGCCATCCAGTAAACTGAAAGCGCATTCAACTTAGGATCAATGGGGTATTTATTAACTCGCGCAAAGTAATCGAGCGATTCCCTGAATCTTCGTCGCTGAAAAAGTTGCACACCCTGGTTAAACGCCACCATCTGGTATGCCGATCGCACCCGGAAGTTTTTGTTCTCTATTCTATCCAGAGCATCCAGCGCGGCTTCAAAATTTCGGGTACTGATATAAATATCGAGCAGAAACTCGTATGCTTCTTCGCTGCGGGGAGAATTGGGGTACTTTTCCAGATAGTTGCGCAACGCGCGAATAGCCTCGTGAAAGGGGTCGAATGAGAGTTCGTATGCGAGTTTTGCGTAGCTGAAAAGGGCGTCTTCGGTTACAGCAAGATCGTGTTCGTAGGAGGCTGCGTTTTGAAAGGCGTTTCGGGCAAACGGTTTTTGATCGAGGGCAAGGTAGGCATGTCCCATGTGGTATGCGGTCATTTGCGAAAGCAGATCATCTTCCTCACTCACCTCGCTGAATCGTTCCAATGCGCGGGCAAATTCGCCGGTGCGATATAAGGCGTAGCCAAGTTGGTATGCGTCCTGTCGGTTGCGTCGGCCCGAATAAAGGTAGTGCTGCTCGAGGTAGGGAACGGCCTCTTCAAACATTTCCTTCTCAAAATAAGCCACGCCAATCAGTTTGGCTATGTCTTCACTTTTCTGAGCCTTTGTTGTGTCGAGCAGTGCAGGAGCATACTCCAGTAATTCGTCGAAGCGCCGCTGCATAAAGTAAATCTGCGCAATGTAATAAGGTACGATTCTCTTAAAAGAAGGGTCGTTTTGAATACGCTGAAAACTTTCGAGGGCTACCTGATAGTTGCCGCGCTCATAGGCGATGTGCGCGTAGTAGTATGTAGCCGGAATTTGAAAATCACCCGGCTCATCCTTTACCAGGTAAAACATGTTGTGTGCCCGGTCGAGATCTCCTACCCTGTAGTTGGAGTATCCTTTCTTGAACCGATATTCCACCAGTTCATCCGGCTCAACATCAGCCTCGGTGATTTTATCGAGGTATTTCACGGCATTGGGATACTGGCGGCGCTCAAAACTGTACCTGCCCAGCTCAAAATTGGCACGCGTTACCCATTTGCTTTCGGGAAACTCTTTGATGAAATGCGACATCAAATGCTCTGTGTCGCGATGGTAAAGACGCAGTGCGCAAAGGGCCTGCATGTAGCGCGCATCCACATGAATACGCATGTACTTATCGGGGATGCGCTTAACTACTTTGGTGAAGTACGGTTGAGCTGCTCCGTACTTGGCCCGGTCAAAAAGCGCCATTCCTTCGCGAAAATCCCGATCCTCATGCGTGAGAGAAGCTGGCTTCTGCGCAATCAAGTTCTGGCCTATGAAGCACAGAAACAATACAATAATGGCTCTTACCACGAGATGATGCATACTTTGAAATGACGCAGGTTAATCACGTTAAAAGTAGGCATGCTCCATCGGCTGGCTTTGAATGACAATCGTTTTTATCAACGTGACGATGTTAAAATTATTTCGGTAGCTTTAAGGCTTTACGCGCACAGGTTTTAACCTTTGAAATACGCACAATCCATAAGCACCCGAATATGTCCACAGAATCCAACATCATACAGCTCAACGATGTACAAATTTTTCAGCGTGATAACCTCGTACTGTCTGAAATTAACTTTGAGGTGAAATCGGGTGAGTTTGTGTACCTGATCGGGAAAACCGGGAGCGGAAAAAGCAGTCTGTTGAAAACATTGTACGGGGAATTACCACTTTCGGGCGGCACCGGTATTGTTGCTGGCTTTGACCTCAACAAGCTCAAGCGAAACAAAGTGCACTTGCTGCGACGCAAGTTGGGCATTGTTTTTCAGGATTTTGAGCTTCTGATGGACCGCTCGGTTATTGACAACCTGTTGTTCGTGCTAAAAGCCACAGGCTGGAAAGACAAAAAAGCGATGAACGAGCGCATGGAGCACGTGTTGCAACGCGTGGGCCTTGAAACCAAAGGGTTTAAAATGCCCCACCAACTATCAGGTGGAGAACAACAGCGGGTGGCCATTGCGCGTGCCCTTCTCAACGACCCAGAGCTGATTCTGGCCGATGAGCCTACGGGTAACCTCGACCCCGCAACCACGGAAGATATTCTTCAGCTCCTATTTGAGATCAGCAACAGCGGTCGGGCCGTGCTCATGGCTACGCATGACTATCAGTACATGACCCGGTTTTCATCGCGGGTGGTGGTGTGCGAGGGAGGCAGATTGCACGAACAGTCTGCTACTGCTCCTTCAGCTGGTTAATCCAATCCAAAAGCCTGGCTGCGTTGGTTTCGTTGCAGAAAGTTTCCTGCAAACCCCTGATCCGCGCCGCAAACTCCTCTTCTCCAAAAGGCAGGCGCATCAATGCCTCCATACTACCGATTATCTCCTCTGCGCTGTCTTTCACCACGCAATACTCCTCAAGACCTGTGTCTTTTACCATGGTAGAATTCACCATGCAGTAGCCACCGTTGTAGAGCGCAAAAAGCAGTTTTAACTTGATGCCCGTACCCTGGAAGGTGGGCAGCAGATTGATCCAGGCTCGTTGCACCCATTCACGAATGTCTTCGGTGTTGACATCCTGCAGCAAGGTTACATTATCGCATTCATTCACCAATCGAATTAACTCTACGGAAGCATTGTTGCCCGCAATCACCAGCGGAAACGGGCTATGGGCAAATACCTCCGATACCAAAAAACGTGCAGCTTTGTCGTTTTCAGCCACTCCGAGGTTTCCGTGGTACAGTGCAACCCGCTCCTTGTTTGGGTTGAATTGCCCCGAAAATTCGGGATGGAAAGCCGGCAGGTACTCCGTATTTCCGTAGCGACGGGAGAAATGACGCGTGTCGTTGGGAGAGATGGCCAGCAACAACTGAGCGTGACGCAGAACAGGCTCAAAAGCCTTGAGCTTCATGGTTTCGCGCGAGAAGTACGCTTTTTTGAATGCATTTTGTTCGGCACGCGCCAGAGCCAGGTAGTACTCGTGCTCTACGTTGTGATTGCGCACAAGCTTGATGCGATGAGCCAATTTGGGGTCGTCCAGGAAAAAGCAAGAATGCAGGCCCTCAAATAAAATGGGGTGCTGGTCTTGCAGAAGGCGTTGCAACAGCCCCCGGTGACTTCGCGAAACCACAATAAAAGGCAGTTTATGAAGCAAAAGGGTTTTGCGCGTTTTGCGCCTGTAGTACCAAACCTTGTGGCAGTATTTTTTGAGTTCGGCTTTGGGGCCACGGCCGTAATCAAAGCAGTGCAGGTGAATTTTTACCCCTAGTTTATGAAGTGCTTTTACCTTGTAATATACGTCAATGACCCCTCCGTAATCTGGAGGAGCGGGCACGTCGAAAGCTACGATATGGAGGTGATTTTCAGACAAGCGGTTTCCAGATCTCAAACAGCACTTCTTCCTGGTTTTCCCAGTTCAACGCCTGCGCTGCAAACTTAGTGTTTTCCCTCCATCGGTTCTGCGTTTCAGGCGTACTTAGAATTTTTTTAACGGCTTGTACAATGTGCTCCGGGCTGTGTTCTTCAAGCACTTCGCCTACGTCGTATGTCTTTACCACCTTGCTAATTTCTGGCAGATTGCTCACCAGCACCGGAATGCCTGCTCTCAGATAATCAAACACCTTGTTGGGCAAACTGAAACGATAATTGAGATTGGTGTCTTTATCGAGGCTGAGGCCAAGGTCTGCGTTCAGGGCGTATTGCATCATATCGGTGTAGGGCATTCTCGGCCGAAACAAGATCCGGTCCTCTACACCAACGGCTTTTGCCTGCATTTTGAGCTGTTCTACTACATCCCCACTTCCCACAATGGCCAGAAAACAGTGGGGTAACCATTTCATTGCTGCTACCATTTCTTCGGCGCCACGGTCCACATTGATCCCTGCTCCCTGAAGCACCATCACGAAGGCGTCGTCGGGCAAGCCGAGTTCGCTTCGGTTTAAAAAACGTTCAACGATCTGCCCGGTGGGGAGGTTCCGAACCACCTTTACGGGTACTCCATACTTTTCGCGGTAAATGTTTGCGATGGAGTCATTCACCGTGTACACGTGCTTCAATTTGGGAAAAATCCTTGTTTCAATTCGCTGCCAGATGCGCTGCACTCGTGGCCTGCCCGTAAGTTCAGGAACTTCGGTGTAATACTCATGGCTGTCGTACACCAATTGGCAGCGTTTAAATTTTGAAGCCAGGTAGTTGGCAAGCAGGGTATCAAGGTCGTTGGCAAGAAGAACATCTGCACGGTTGAAGAGCAGGAAGAAAAACAGGCGAAGATTGTATTCCGCATAAAATGCCGGTCCTTTGTTGAAGAACAGCTTCATGCGAATACATCGGTAGGGGCGGTCGAGCGGCAAGCTATCGGGCAGAGCGCGTCCGATGAGCAAAACCTCAGCACCGAGCTTGCGGATGCTTCCAATCACCTTGTCAACCCGCTGGTCTGTTGACAAATCATTGGTTACCGATACGATGACGCGCTTCACAGGCAGCGAAGATACGGCATGCCTTTGTTCTGCTACACTCTTGTGTTGATAAGATTCGTGAAGGCCAAAGCCCTTCTGGCTTCGAGCCGCTAATTTTGCAGGCGATGGAAGTATTGAGCAACGTTTCACTTCGCCCCTACAACACCTTTGGTATAGACGTGTCTGCACGCTGGTTTGCAAATGTAAAGAGCGACGAAGAACTGCGCGCATTGCTGACAGATACGAGCTTTGAAAGTAGCCTGCGACTCATCCTGGGAGGGGGCAGCAACCTGCTGTTCACACGTCCGGTAAACGGGCTGGTGGTGAAAATGGATTTTATGGGTCGGCACATTGTGGCAGAGGATGAAAACCACGCAGTAATCGAAGCCGGAGCCGGAGAAAACTGGCATGAGCTGGTGCGATGGAGCATCAGCCAAAAGTTGGGTGGATTGGAAAATCTCTCGCTCATACCCGGTAATGTGGGTGCCAGCCCCATGCAGAACATAGGTGCCTATGGCGTTGAGATTAAGGATTGCTTCCATTCATTGGATGCCATTGAACTGGCAAGCGGAGATCTGCGCACGTTTACCGCTGCGGAATGCGCATTTGCCTACCGCGAAAGTGTGTTTAAGCGGGCCCTGCGCGATCAATACGCCATTGTGCGGGTGCGTTACACCTTAAGCAAAAAGCCCACATTCAACATCAGCTACGGCGCCATTGAGCAGGAACTCGAAAAAATGGGCGTACAAGAACTTACACTGGATGCCGTAAGTCAGGCCGTCATCAACATCCGCCAGAGTAAACTCCCCGACCCCAAAGTGCTGGGCAATGCGGGCAGTTTTTTCAAAAACCCCGTTGTATCAGAGAGCGATTTTGAGCGCATCAAAGCAGAGCACCCCGATGCCCCCCACTACCCTGCTCCGGGCGGTGTAAAACTTGCAGCAGGCTGGTTGATAGAACAATGCGGCTGGAAGGGCAAACGAGTAGGCAACTGCGGCATGCACCAAAAGCAAGCACTTGTTCTGGTAAACTATGGCGGAGCGAGCGGTGAAGAGCTTCACGCACACGCACTTCGGGTGCAGCAATCTGTGCTGGACAAGTTTGGTGTAAAGATGGAGCAGGAAGTGAATTTGGTTTGAGTATCCCATCCTTTTCTGTTTTTGGGCGGTCAAAAACGCAGTAGCCCGGCAGGGATCCTAATGTTATCTACTCTCTTTCAGACCGTAATAACTTCAAAGAAAAAGGACTGCCGAAAGCCGGGTTGGTGATGGAAATTGAACCCGTAAGGGTGTGAAGAAATGCCACAATTTTGTCGTTTTTATGCCTCGTAAAGCAACGCTAACCCAAAAAATGCTGGCAACTCAAGTTTTAAAGTATCTTTGTGTTGTTGAGTACGTACAACTCAGAGCTGTGAACAAACGAATTACACTCCGAACCTTGTTCTGTATGGCGGCACTGGTCCTCGCCACGAGCGGCTATGCGCAAAAACTCAAGGTTCATTTACAGGGTGGCATACACGCTTCGCAGGTCAATACCGACAACGACAGCATTTCTACGGTGGGGATGCTGGGCGGGTACAATCTCGGTATGGATTTGAGAGTGGGTGCCTCAGGCAGCTGGATTTACTTTCAGCCCGGAGCCCATTTTTACCAGGCGCGCATGCGTGTAAATGAGCTCAACGACCTCACCGACCTAAGCAACTACACCGATGCCGAACTGCAGGTAAGTCAACTTAAAGTACCCCTAAACTTTGGGTTCTATGTTACCGGTACGGATGGCCTGTTGCGTGTGCGTGCCAGTGCAGGCCTTGTAACCTCTGTGGTGCTTGACCAAAGTGATGATTTGCGCCTGAGCAAGGCGGCTACCGAGTTCTCCACTTTTGGCGTGGGTGTAAATGCCGGACTGGGCATTGACTTCACGGTACTTACCCTCGACCTTCGATACGAACACGGCTCAACCCGCATGTACCAGGGCGGAAATGCCAACATGAATTTCATTTCCCTTACCGCCGGCTTTGTTATTCCGCCCAGTCTTTAAAAGACCTCGCCTTCAAAGCCGTTTTTCTACCTTTGTCGTACATGAGACTTTCTCGTTCAGCGGTACTCTTCTGCACGATTACTTTTGTGCTTTTAACTGGATGTCAGGGACTAAAATACAGCTCCTTTCAAAATCAACTCGCCAATAGCAGTTGCCAGATTCAAACCCAAAGCCAAAACAACCACTGGCAACCCGACAGCGTTCCGATTCTTCGTCCGGAAATGCTCAGCGAACGGAGTGTTTTAATGGCGGAAGTTCTGGGCATCAATGGATTGATTAATCAATTCCACCGTATTCTGCTGACTCAAAAACAAGAGCCTGATGATTCCAATCGGATTCAATTGCTGGAAAGCTATATGCGCATTCAGCACCGCATTCAGATAGCCTCACTGGCTGTTTCGGGAATTGCATCTGAATTGGACTGCGAAGAAGAACGCTGCGACCAGATTGCCACCTACATCAGTGGTATAGAGAGTCGTCGTGAAACCCGTCTCACGGTATCGGCCATTACCATCGGAGCATTGGGCGCGATTGTATCCGGCGTATTGCTGCTCAACAACCCCGAGACCATTTCTGTAGAATACATCGGTATTGGCGTTGGTGTAACGGAAGCCGTACTAGGGGTATTTATCCTCAAAAGCGGCAATGAAGTTGAGTTTCACCACCCGCGCAACCCACTCAAAGCTATCTGGACAGGAGAAGACAAGGATGGAATTTTCCCGTCTTTTGTTTGGAGATATCTCAACCACCCGAAGATCTCTGACCATCCCGAGTTCACCCTTCGCGATCAGATTGTAGGACGCTGGATAAGCTTCAGTCAGTTCGATTTGAAATCCCCCAAAAAACAACAGGAGTTTGAGCAAAAGTATTTCGGTGAAATTGGTAAATACAGCTCCGACGAATTGTTTTACCGCGCCGATATGCACGACCAGGTTGAATCAAACGTAAACCTTGTAAAACAGGACCTCACTCAACTGGCTTTGGAACTTGAAAGCCTCATTTACGAATAACTAAAAAACAGATACTATGCCCCACCCCTGGCACCACATTTCCCCAACCGCCAAGAACAATCCCGATGCCGTAATGGGCATCATTGAAGTACCATCCGGCTCCAAGGCTAAGTACGAGCTGCACAAGGAAACCGGCTTGATTACGCTGGATAGAATGCTCTACGCCGCCATGCACTATCCTGCAAACTATGGCTTTATTCCACAGTCCTACTGCGACGACAAAGACCCGTTGGATATCCTGGTGATTTCGCAGGCTTCACTCGTGCCCCTTTGCGTGGTGGAATCTGTCCCCATCGGGGTGATGCGTATGCTGGACCGCGGCGAAACCGACGATAAAATCATTGCAGTGGCTGCCGGCGACCCCATGTTCCAGCATATACGCGAAATCAGCGAGCTGCCGCCACCGTTTATCTCAGAACTGCGGCACTTTTTTGAGTACTACAAAAAACTCGAAAAGAAAGAAGTTAAGGTTGAGGATTTTCAATCGCGCTCCGTAGCCATGCAAATCATCCAGGAGAGTTTCGACCTTTACCGGGAAACTTTTGGTGCAACCTCTGAATATAAGACATGAAAATTCTCCTGAAACAACAAGCCTACCCGAGTCTGCTCAACTTCTCGCACGTGTTGCTGCGCGTGGGACTAGGTCTATTTATGCTTACCCACGGATATCCTAAGCTGGAAAAACTACTGAGTGGCTCGCAGCAATTTCCTGACCCGCTTGGCATTGGCGCCCTCCCTTCGCTGATACTCGCTGTTTTTGCTGAGGTATTTTGCTCAGCCCTGGTAGCGCTCGGACTGCTCACCCGCTATGCTGTCATTCCACTGATTATTACCATGATTGTTGCAGCTTTTGTAGCCCACGCCGGCGACCCCTTTGGCAAGCGCGAAATGGCACTTTTGTATCTTTTGGGCTACGTCGTGATTTTTGCCCGCGGTAGCGGCAAATTCTCGCTTGATCAACTTTTTGGAATTCGGTAAGGGAGCTTGAGCCAATGAGCCAATTAGACGATTAGACGATTAGACGATTAGCCAATAGGAACCAGGCTGGTTGAGAATTCAGAAAATGAAGAAAGCAAAAACCCCCGCCGCAATACCTGCTTCGGGGGTTTAAGTAGTGCTATTCGAGAGTTTCATGCCATCAGTCTTGAACCTTTATCGCCCGTTTTACAAGCAGTTCATCATCCACAAACAAGGTGTAGTGATACGTTTTCCACACAAGCACCGCTGCGCTAATGCTTGCGCGAGAGGGGGTTTTGAAAGGTGCCGACACCAACATTACCGTATTGCAGAATACTCATGCGGTTGGTATTGTTGGTTGAAAAGAACATGGGAAAATTAGCACGATGGCGGATATCCAACGCTATGGTACTGGCAGCATCCGCGCCAAACCATTCGCCTCCTAAAATCGTGTTTCCATTTGTGTTCCAATGTTGTCCACTTGAATGGGCTGTCACTCCAATAAGTAACACCCCAGCTAATAGGTATTGAATTGTATTTTTCATCTTGTTGATTGTTGTGCCTTTACCGCTCAACGCACAACCACCAGTTTTTTTCGCTCAAGTTCTTTCGCTGTTCTAATTTCCAGAATGTAAATACCCGATGGAATTCCAGACAGATCCATTGAAATTTTGTTACTCCCGTGAGGTTCTTCACTCCTTATCCATTTGCCGGAAAACTCTTGTAAACCGATACTCAAAATCGTACTTGAAGATTCTACATAAACAAGATCTCTGGCTGGATTGGGGTACATTTTAACCTCATTCCTGGTACTCAGACTTTCATCATGATAGGTAGCCACGTCACAGACCGGAAATCGGGATACGCAAACGTCATCGATGAAGTAATACGAACCCAATCCTCCCAATGGATGCGGGTGGGTGACTATCACATCAAGAGAATCAAAGTCATAAAACACTCCTAACCCCATATGGGTATATGCCTGGTCTGCCACGAACGACCCGGAAATGGTTACCCAATTCTCAGTATCCGAAACAATATTTTGTTCATAGATATGAGCAAAATTGGGTATCGAAAGTGGATTCTGTTGCCAATGGTAATCCTGGGTGGTGAAATACGCACCCATCCTGTTGCATGCAGTGGTGATCCAATAGTAA
This sequence comes from Cryomorphaceae bacterium, assembly GCA_007695365.1. Lineage (NCBI taxonomy): Bacteria > Pseudomonadati > Bacteroidota > Flavobacteriia > Flavobacteriales > Cryomorphaceae > Cryomorphaceae bacterium. The sequence goes on from REDV01000052.1 coordinate 24,813, forward strand.
TGTCCGAATTCTGCCGAACTTATTTTAAAGGACACATAATAGGTTTCTCCTAACTCCAAGGGCTCCAGCAATTGACAGCCAAGATACTCTCTAAAGTTTTCGGTGGCACCCACCTGCCCGTGAGCAAATAGCCCAGCATAAGATTCTCCATCTGCTGGCCATTGATATCCTAGACCATTCCAGGGCACCCATCCCAATGAGTCACTGAAATTCTGTGGGTCCACACAAGTACTGAAAAGGTCTGGTGATTGAGCCCATCTTTCCCACCCTAAGGCCACCGTACCATTAAAGGTACTCGGGCAGCCATCTACAAACTCTTCAAAACTATGGTTGGGTACTAAATTTTGAGCAAACAAGTTGCTTGAGGCAAGCAACAGCAAAAGCGAAAAAAACCGTGTTGTCATTGATATGCGATAAAAGCGGTTTGTTAATTTGATTGTTTGAACCCTGTGGGTTCAAGATTTAACCTGCTCAAACAAGCGGGCTAAGGATACTTTTTGGTTTGAATGTTCAGCGCGGCAAGCGCGCTATGGCGGATGCCCGCAAAACCTACACAGTAATGCGTACCTTGCAGGGCTATAAACTAATGTAGCCCGTAGCCCGTAGCCCGTAGCTGGTATATTGCTGTTTATGGTTCATTTGGTGTAGTTGGTGGATTAAAGGTAAACATTCG
>REDV01000053.1 GCA_007695365.1 Cryomorphaceae bacterium
CCTGCTCTTTTTTCAGCCTTTTAAGCTCTTCACGTTTCGCCCCGATGCTATTTGCAGCCGCTTCAATGCTTTGCTGATACTTACCAACCGACCTTTGATAACGCCCTGTTGATTCCTCCGCCGCTACCAGTTCTTTGTTCAGCTCTTCAATACGCTTGTTCAGTACCCCGCCAACCTGTTCATTTTCGCGCTGGGATTTTGTCAGTCCATCATATTCAGCGTTCATCTGTCTTAGCTGCTTTCGCATTGCCACCAGTGATCCTGTGTTGTTTTCTACCTGCTTTGCGTTAGCTCCGTATTGACGGGAAAGAGCGTTGACCTCCTTGTTATTTTCTTTGATCTGGATGTTGATGCGTTCCAATGCTTTTTTTTCTTCCAGTCCTCCATGCAACGCCGCCTCTTCTGCATCGTCCCTATCCCTTTTTAGTTTTTTTGTTTGCTCACGTATCAAAGCAATCTGCTCCAATATTTTGTCGCCTCCCTCAAAGTCAAGGCGAAATATTACTCTTTCATCACTCATAGCAGTATCAGTTTAAGTGTTGTGGGTTGATTTGAAACGAAGTTACTGACCTTCTGTATTTGTGCAAATCTTTTCAGGTCTGGAAAGTAATACGCGGTGTAATTATCAATCTCAAAGAATTGTTGCACGTTGATTAGTGTCTTAATAGTCACCTCCCTGTAGCTGCGAACAATATTAAAAAGCGGCAAATAGTAATCTGTTGCTATTCGTTGAGGATTGATACCATTCACATCACCCCGCACCACCTTAGTAAAGTTTACGTTCGTGCTACCATCACTTACGGCCCATGTCCCCGGCAAAACAGCCTGATCGAAAACCCTTGCATTGAATAATATCAATGGTAATTCATTCTGATCACCATCCTCAAACAAATCGAAACGCAACAGACCGTTTATGCTTTGGCCCAAGTATGAATCGATCGTAATTAAGTCGCCATTGTCCGGTAGATACCCTATGTTGATGTTTACTGTTTCTGTTTGTTCGCCTTTTTGTTCAACATATCCGACCCGGCTATTCTGAAAGTAATTACCCGGATTGTAAGACGTCGAAACAGTCTTCACATTTACCGGATGTGGATAAACGATGTTTTGCGCTTTGCTCTTTTCCAAATCTTTGTAGGTCTTCAACTGTATTTCACGCCCCTGGCCCGGCACGAAAACAATACCGAAGATCCGCGCCAACGTCCTGAACAAATCGCGTGCAGTAATTTCGGGGATGTGATCTGATACGATACATTCGCCGACCAAACTATCTGTTACAATGTTGGTGGTTCTGAAGTTACTGTTCAGCCCTAATATTAAATTACTGTCATCTACGCTACCCTGTTTGATTAGCTTCATATAAACGTAGTCGTCCGCTTCTAAATCTGTAGCTATATTGTATATCTTACCTCCGGTGAACTGCGTTTCTATCGTATCCTGAAAAATCAAATCCTCAGTGCCATCTACAGCCCGGACGCGGATAAACTGAAAGAATAAAAACTCATCAATGGCACCGCTCTCGAACAAATATGAAGCGTCCCAAAATACCCGGAAGGAAAACGCTCCTTGCAGACTTGTTTTGTTTACGTACTTTTCGTTATCGAAGCTGGCCGGACTACCTCCATCATTAATGATAGGTGCAAACAGGAACGTATCACCATCAAGAAAAAAGCCGGATTCCACAAACAAATCGGACAAATTCAAAGGCTGGATAGTGGTGCCCTGAAGCTGTATTGCTAATGAAGACCAATCAGGACTGTTCAGTATTTCGCCTGACAATGTATATCCGATCCTGTTTAGGATTTTATCGATGATCGAAACAACCGAAATAGATGGGTATGTCGAAGCACTGAACAGCGTTTTGAAAACCAAGCCAAAATCTATGTTGCCGTTGCCAAGTTCGTTAAATGAGTAAAACACCTTACCCTCCTTATCATCATACAGCGTACTAATTGCAGTATTCGTAAACGTGTGATTCAGGTCGGTAAAATCTAATTCAGTAATTAAAAAGTTTAGCCGTTCAAAGAAATCTGAGTTACCCCAATAAAGCGTGATTGTTGCCTGATCATCCTGCGTCTGCTTTATAACGGCCCGGCCATTGCGGACAACTTCTATCCCTTCGCTCACCAGGTATGCAGGAAGGAAAAAATATGGGTAACGGCTTTTTGACGTTGCAACCCCGGCAAAGTTGATATGTTTTTCATTGAGTTTGTAATAAGGAACCCTAATGTCATTGCTTAGATTCGTTTTCCTGCTGTCAATATTCGCAACCTCATTAACCTGTTTGGTCAATGCAACAACTTCGCCTTCAGGTATCTCTACCTTTCGCCCTTGTATGTATAGCTGGTTAGAACTCATCAACGTAACGTTTTGGCAGTTCGATTTCTATTGATACGAATATTACATTTTCCCGCGCCCTTTCGTTCCAATCCCTGATCGACACACGAACCTGAACCCACAAGTTACGTTGATTCGCTGGTGTGTCATTCTTCACCCCGGTAAACATTTCTACCGAACGCGAAGTAAATAACTGCTTCATCCCGTCTTTATTCGCTACCGGGAAAAACCTGCTACACTGAATCTTTTCTACGACTTCACTGCTGAGAATATCCTCGCGCCCTGTGTCACCCGATAATGAAAAATCAGTTACGAACTTATCGAACGTTCGCACCTGTCCAGATGAATACCGAACAGCAAAGTTACCCGGAAACATCACAAGGTCACGCCCGCTATGATCGTTCTTGAACCGAAGCAAAACGCCGCCGCAATCATCAACGACCGTTAGTGTTTTCTTTTCGCTAAGTTTCATCGTTTGCTTTTTTTCTTAGTTGTATCATGTTCAGTTGAATTATAGCTACTACAGCAACATATATATAATAAACAATACTGCGTTCATATAGCAATATCGCTAATAGTATCAGCGCCGCGTAGGTAAGAAGTTCGTTTGCAATGATGAATTTTTTCATATCGTTTCAAAGTAGTTAATTTGTACATAATTCGGAGCAACGTAACCCTCCGTTGGGTCTGTTTCCTGTTCAAGTTCGATTGTTACAAAGCCGGGTGTCGTATATTCTGCCAGTAGAATCCTGTTTACCTCCTGTCGCCCTGTTGTGCTTAATACCGTTGTCACTGAAGATTGAACCGCTTTTTGCATGTTCAACTTTTGCTCAACGGCCTGAATAAATAACACGCCCGATTGTTCAGGCCAAATAAAGCTAATCTCATTCGGATAACCGGGGTAATATTCAGGCTCTGCGAAGGATGTTAAAAAGCGGATGGGTGGGATATACGGTATCGTTCCTGGATCAAAGTTGCGTAGGAAAGGAAACATATTCACCGCGCCAACTGATTTTAATTGTTTAACTGCTGATACATACCATCTATTCGGAGTTGTAACCCAACCTGTCTCAGTGCCTTTCCCATCACCATCGAAACGCTCCCGGTACTGAAGATAGAAGCGTCCCCAGATACCTTCGTCTGGAGTGTTCTTTGATGATACACCAAGTTTTTTTGAAAAGTCTATGAACGGTTTCAGGTATGTTTGCACATTGAATCCCAATACCCCGTCCATGTCCGGCGTTGCTTCATGATTGACACCGACCTGGTTGTTGATTAACGCGCCCCCGGTTGTCAGTTCTTTGCGCCCGTGATAAATGCGTATTTCTGCACGGTAGTTATTTATGCTTTGAAATGATTCGTCCGTGCCAAATGTCAGTGATGCGTCAACATCTACCCGCGTTTGATTGAGTGGCTGAATAAATTCTACGAACGTCACATTAGCAATTGTAACCCCGCTAACACGTACAATGTCGCCAACGGTCACAATTTGAGTAACATTGCCATTGATGAAATTTACATTGCTTCCGGTGCCAGATCCAACCGTTGCGGCTGTAAGATTGTAGGTATTGAATGCACCGCCGCCTTTACCGGTCATCAGGAAAGTATAAAGAAGCGGATTGTTTACAGCAAAGTAATTACTGTTCGCACCTCCATCCGGAAATGATTGTAAAGTTATCATGTTGCAAGTTTGTTTAGTTCTTTAAATATTTCGCTCCGTACCATTGCTACCCGGTCATTTACGATCTCCTGTTTTATCTCATCGATTTTCTGCTGAGTAAAGACCCTCAATATAGGATTGCGTTCACCGTGATACGTTTCGCCCTTGTGATGTAGATACGTCCCCCGCTTGTGAATGAAATAGGTAATCGTCTTTGCTGTCCGCTCCTGAATAGTATATTTACTTTGTCTTATTGCGTCCTGAAATATTACACCCTTTGCGTTTACCCATTCAAGTATCCTGTCATACAACGTACCATCACCAGCGTTCTGTGTAGGCCCACGTCCGTACTGCAACGCCCAAATGTGGTGCGCGTCTGGTAGTGCAACGACCGAAGCGAAGTTGTCCCCGTGCCGCGCTTCAATAGCGGATATAGTTCTGCCCGTTGCATTTTGACGATTGTCAATGATGGCTTGCTTCAGGTCTTCAGTAAGCCGCTCCGATATTTCAGCAAACACCTGCATAGTTAATTACTTCAATGGTTATTGTTGATTGAATTATAGTTGCCGGGACATCAAACTTCGTGTCCTGATGAACAATTACGCTGTTGATCGGATCCTCTGATAGCTTAGATATATTCTGACCCAATTCGTTTTTCATGTGATCGATTGCAAGAAAGAAGTCATTGCGTGCTTTCCTTAGCTTACTTACCACCGATTTGTAATATTCTGCCTTTTCGTTACCCTCCCTGGCGAACTGATTAATGTATGCAAAGATAACGTTGATCTGATACGATGTATAGTGTAGCAACTGCATTGTGCTTCGTTCCTGAACAACGGGGATATATATAAACCATTTGCGCGTCTCGTCTGCACTCAGATTCTCCAGTCCCTGGGTGTCATAAATTAATAGCGGTTCAATGCCGTCTATGTCCAGGTCATGTGTTGCTCTATGAATTATTTCGTGTATCATTTGCGATTTATTTTAGATTTTTCTTTCATGTATTTGTTTTGCTCATCCCGGATTTGCGCTAAGCTAATTTTTTTCCAGTTAAGCACCGTTGCAAAGGTAATATTTTCTACCTGTTCTGCTTTCAATATATCACCCCCGGCCAGTTCGTGAATGAGTGCTAATTTATCCAAGCCGTGCCAGTGTGAACGATCAACACCATCATTGATCTGCAATAAGACCTCATGTGCTTTGTCCCAATAACGATTGCATTTTTCAACCTGTGATTTCACATGATTGATGATTGCAACGACGCGCCCGGCGTTCATATTCATCACTTGACGCGGCGTTAATCCCATAAATGTATTAAGAACGTAGCAAGCTGAACGCATGTCAATCTTATAGTCCTTCAATCTAAGCCAAACAGAAACGGGCAAATCAATCATCCTAACAGGGACGCGCTTAAAGAAGAACGGGCCCCAGACGAATTGTGTTGGGATTACTTCTATCGGCTCATGCCTGTAGTGATATAGCCAGTTTTTATATGTCATCTCTTACGCGGGCTGGATGTGTGACTGAATGATTTTTTCTTATGATTATAGAACGTTCGTATCTTACAGCGTCGATTGCATGATTGTATTCGTCGATCGGTTTGTTCGTGATCTTACCGTCTTTATCCGTTACCCATGAATAATTCCTTAGCTCCTTAATTAAGTTTTGACTTCTTTTCGTAACATGGATATTGTATTGCTTAATCTTATCAATTCCCGCCCGGATTGAATCAGCACCCTTGACAGCGGGCTTTACATTCCATCCCATCCGGTGCAATTCCGCAATGGTCTTTGGCTCTGCACTATCAGCAATTATTTCATCGTATGATTTTCTTACCCCCATTGATTGCATTAAGTTGCTTAGTTCGCTGTTCACCATACCAGTGCGGTATAAAATCTCATCAATGTAAATGTCATCACCCCTTGTTGCGACTTTTACCAGCGCGGTCGGATCGTTAGAATACCCGAAGTCCAGGCCATAGCGGTGAGGATGATCCGGAAACGTGTCGATCTGGTGGAAGGTGGGAAAGATTAAACCTTCGATTGATCCTACTTCGCCTTCAATGTACACCCGCCTGTAGTTAGCATCTTTGGAGGCGCGCGCCAACATCGTTTTGATTATCTCTTCGTCCAGCTGTTCATTATCCTTATATGTAGAATGAATGTACTCCCACTGTTCAGAAAATTCATTGTTAGCCATTATTTCGGTATGCACCCAAAACTCTGATACAGGATTATAATCCAAGAAAACACGTTGTTTTGTCCTTGCAAGTAATTGAAACGCTATCTCATATTTAACATTATTACATTCATTAATGAACAATATATCACGTGCTGAACCCAGCGCCTTACCCGGATTGTCCGCCGCAAAGAACTCAATCATTGCGCCGTTCTGGAATACATAAGTCGATTCTGCTTTTTTCCAGCATGTATCAGTCCAAAGCCCGCATTCTTGCATAATGAACCGGAAGTCACGCATTGCACCACGCTTCAGGAACGGTACATTTTCAGCTACTACGCTGATAAGAATATTCTTGTTTTGTATTGCGGTAAGGATCAGTAATTGCAAGATTGAGAACGTTTTCCCGGAACGACCTCCCCCCTGAGAGATAACGATCTTAGCGCCCGGTTTAGAGTGCTTCTCAAAGTTGGTCGTTATCAATAGGTCTATGTTCATTTCTTAACTAAGTTAATAGTTACCTGTTG
>REDV01000054.1 GCA_007695365.1 Cryomorphaceae bacterium
CTCTGGGAGGGCATTCAATTGGCCGGGCAAATGGAAAAGGAATTCGATTTTGAAGGCAGCATGCACCCCGGCATTGCGCACTTTTTCAGTGGATTTGGTGGTGAAATATTCACCTACTTCCAGGTGCGAAAGGCAGGAAAGATGTACGGACTTTACCAAAACATCAAGCCTTGAAGCGCATCGGAATGCTTCTCGACAACCCCTTTACCGGCGACAATCGCGTGGTAAACCAGGCACGACTGCTTCAACAAAATGGCTTCGAAGTTTTTGTACTTGCCCTGAATTACGGACAGCATTCTCCCATTGAAGACCTTGAAGGTGTGCGAATCCGGCGCGTACCCGTCCCTGAAAAGTGGAAGAATTACATGTTTGCCCTCTACCATTGGCTGCCGCTTTTCAACGCATTCTGGAAAAAGCACGGAGCTGCGTTTATCCGCGAGTTTAATATTGAAGCCATTCATGCCCACGACCTTTACATGGGTGAAGCTGGTGCCGAACTGGCAGCGAAATTCAATCTCCCCCTGGTGATTGACCTGCACGAAAACTACCCGGCAGCGGTTCTCAATTATCAATGGACACATGGATTCCCGGGAAAATGGGTGGCACGTCCACATCGGTGGCAACAACTTGAGGCCTCCATCCTTGCCAAAGCAAAGCGCATCGTGGTTTTGAGCGAGCACCACCGAAAACTGCTTTGCAATAAATACCCGCAACTAAATCGGGAGCACTTTGTGATTTACCCAAACGTGCCTGATCACGAACAGCTATTGAGCTATCCTGTTGGTGCCAACCCGCTTCCTCATCCCGAAAGCAAGTGGTTGTTCTACTTTGGAGTGATAGCCGAGAGACGAGGTGTGTACACAGCGTTGGATGCGTTAAAATTGCTCCGCGCCAAAGGCCATGATGTGCGCCTGCTATTGGCCGGAAACGTCAACAATGCCGAGCGCGAAACCTTTGAACGACGCATTCAAGACCCGGAAATCAATGACTTTTTGCTTCATAAACCGTGGATTGATATTTCAGAATTCCCCACCTACGCCGCGGCCTGTACAGCTGGTCTCTCTCCCATTTTCAGCGGCGCTCAGCACGACATCGGGGTAGCAAATAAGGTGTTTCAATACATGCTGATGGGGTTGCCGGTCATTGCATCGGATTCTGTAGCTCAGGCGGAGATTGTGAGAGAAAGTAGTTGCGGGGTGGTATTTAAGTCAGGAGATGCCAGCGATTTGGCTCGTGCGATTGAAGTGCTTTTGCATGCATCCGATGCTAAACAGAAATGGGGAGCCTCAGGCAACGGGGCTGTTGTGTCAAAGTACAACCTGGTTTCTACGGGAAAAGAGCTGGTGAGCGGCTACTACTCGCTGTAGTCTTATCAGAAGTGCTGATCGAAGGCGAAGTAGCCAGTTCAATCATTTTTGTTTAACTTGCCCAAAATCAGCTACACAGTGCTCAAAGAAACTGCATACACCATCCTTTCGGGCTACCGGGCAATGCGATCCAGGCCCGTGGTAAAAGAACTGCGCAACAGCAACAACCCGGTTTTAGCGAAAATAGGACAAGGCCTCTATGAGGGACTTTACGGAGACACGGTCAAAACCACAAGGGCTCAATTGGCCCCGATAGAAGCACGCCGGCGAGCTTTACTTCAAACCCACGAAACCATAGATGTGATTGATTACGGGGCAGGTAGCAGCAACGAGCAGCGCACCGAGGAACAAATGAAACAAGGTGTGCATAAGAGAGCCGCCATCAGCAATATCTGTAAAGCCAGCAAACCCGAGCGTTGGGCTGCGATTCTACATCATGTTGTTTTGAGCTGTAAACCTGAAAGTGCGGTAGAACTAGGTAGTTGCGTAGGAATTTCAGGTTCTTACATCGCTTCGGCCATGCAAAGCAATGGAAAAGGGTCGCTCACTACATTGGAGGGCTCACCAGAAATTGCACGGATAGCCAGCGAAACGTTCGGTACACTTGCGCTCACGAATGCGAAAGTGGTGGCAGGCCCGTTTCACAGCACGCTTGGCAATGTGCTCGAGGCATCCAAACCCATTGATTTCTTTTTCAATGACGGACACCACGACCGTGATGCTGTCCTTCGCTATTTTGAGCAATCTCTTCCCTACCTCAGTCCCGATGCGGTAGTTGTGATAGACGATATTGCCTGGTCTCCGGGCATGAAAAGTGCATGGCAGAACCTGCGTACACATCAGCAGGTAGCAGCATCGGTTGATTTGGGCAAAATGGGGATATTGGTCATGGGTGAGTCCCAGCCCGGCAAGTCACAATTCAATATGCCGCTCTAAGAAACGGCAGCCAACTCTTTCAGCAAGGAAGCATACCGCTCGGCCAAAGCCCGCCGGGTATATTCTCCAATCACCTCACGATTCATTTGATGACTACTTTCACCCAACAGTATTGTTCTGAGGTAGGCCCGGATTCCCTCCCTATTCTTTCTGTCGCACATTTGTCCGCAACCCGTTTCACGCAACAAACGGCCTGCATCACTTTCCACAGAGCCAAGGCCAAGCACGGGTACCCCACTGGCCAGGTACTCAAAAATTTTACCCGGTAATCGGCCCATCTCGCTGTTGTTCTCATTCAGTACCAGCAACAGTAATCGCGACGTGCGCATACTTTCCACTGCCTCGGCATGCGAAACGTATGGACGATCATCGAGATGTGCAGAAAGCGAAGACTGGCGGATATAACGAAGCGTGCTTGCATCGGTTGGCCCGTAAAGAGCGATGCGCAGCTTTCGGCGAAGGGTAGGATGTTCGTCAACCAGCACAGCCAGCTCGTCCCAAAGCGCAGGCGTGAAACGGTCTGCGCCCAGGGTACCAAAATGCCCGATTACTATTTCGTCGTCTTTCGGGTGCACAGGATTCTCAAAATCCCGCTCGTCAAACCCATTGGTAATCACATCAACTTTCCGACCGGCCAGGGTACTATATCGCTGGGCCATTGTGGGTGTTACTGCAACTACCCGATCAGCCTCGCGGAGCACCTTGAGCTCCAATGCCGCGTGCTTTTTAAGGGCCCGCTCTCCCATTTGAAAGTGCTCTATGTGGTCCATGTCTTTCCAAAAATCCCGGAAGTCAGCTACCCAGAGAATTCCAGTCTTTTGTTTCAGTGCAGCACCCGCAAGGTGCACGCTGTGCGGCGGACCCGTGGTTATCAATACATCGGCAGGATGTTTCTGAAGATAGCGCGAAAGATTTTTCACGAGTGGTTTTACCCAGAATCTGCGCGCGTCGGGAATGATGTAGTTGCCGCGAATATATCCCAGCAACCGCGTGAGCTTGCCCGGTTTTTCACCTTCAATAAAGCCCACGGAGAGCTCTTTTTTGTTTCGCTTTCCGAGCAGCGTTCGCACCGCCCTGAAGGGCTCAAAAACAGGCACCCTGATGACTTCAACACCATCAGGAACTTCTGCCATGAGGCTTTCATCCAGCACGGGGTAATCGGGATTTTCGGGAACGCAAACTACAGCTTCAATGCCATACTCACGCAAAAAACGCGTCATCTTTAACCAACGCTGAACCCCGCCACCGCCCGAAGGAGGCCAGTAGTAGGTGATCAACAGCACGCGGGTCATGCCTCGGACTTCTGTGATTGCCGGCCCCTGAAAACAAGAGCAAGTCCTCCCGCTACCAGCAGCAACATCAGCCACGAACTGATCATGGCAATGCGCGCAGTGGTATGGAACGCCGCCGGCTCAAACCTGAATACAATGGTGTGCTCGCCCGCAGGCACTTTCATGCCGCGCAGCAAATAGTTCACACGAACGTGATCTACAGGCTCGTCATTAAGGTAGGCCTGCCACCCCGCATCGTAGTAAATCTCCGAAAACACCACAAACTGCTCCTGCCCGGAACTGAAGTCGTAGCTCAGTTCGTTGGGCTTGTAGCTGGTAATACTCACCGAGGCAAGGCTGTCGTAGGCAAAGCGTCGGGTTTCGCCCAGGTAGGATTCAAAACGCGCATCCATTACAGCAGAATCCTCGGGATCTAAATCCTGTAGGGCAAGCATTTCCTCGTTGGCATTGGGTACTACCTCAACACCCTGAACAATCCACGCAGCGCCCAGGGCAGAGCGATTGCGAATGGGTGATGCGCCGGGGTTGTAAATCACATATCGCGTGTTAAGCATGTTGAGAATGGGAGAGCGCAACAGGGCAAAATCAAGTTTGGACTGCGTGGGTTCATCCTGCATCACCCGCGTAATGCCCGCCACTTCATCGCGCAGGTAAAAGTCAATCAGCTCTTGAATACGCTGCAATTTGGCACCGTGATAGCCACCCACCGACTTGTGAAAATACGGTGTAACACCATCGTTAAAAGGGTTGTTGATATTGAGCACCCGGAAGTTGCTCATAAAATTGAGCGCCGAGAGTTTGGCGATATTCTTCTCGTCCTCGCTCAAGGCACGTTTGCGAATTCCGGCCTCTTCTTTGGTTTTCTGCACAATACCTTCATGCACCTGTACCATTTCGTCAAAGGAACGGCGCTCAGCGTACGAATCACCCGCCATGCGCAACAATCCCGGCCGATTGGAAACTTCGGCATTGAGCACAGAAAGATCGGCAGCGGTTGCCTGATGCGGAAAGAGATTCTCCCAGGGGTCTTCCCATTGGGTGTACCGACCACGGTCTTTTTCGTTGTTCAGGTAACGCTTGTTCACCGACCACATATCAACCAGCACGAGCACGCCAAGCGCGGCAATCAATGCCGCAGGCTGTAGGGTTTTGCGCATGTACAAAAAGAGCATGGCCGCTGCACCCAGCACAAAGGCAAAGCTTCGCATGGCGTCAGCGCGGAAAATGCCCATTCGCACTTTCTCAAGCTCATCCATAAACTGGCCAATCATGGCCGACTGCCCGCCGGATTGCTGCATCTGCCGCCCAAACTGGTCCACTTCCAAATCGCTTAAAAACGAAAAGAAGGTGCCCGGCGTTAAAACCATCAGCAGCATCAGACCCAGCAAAGCGCCTGAAGTAATGAGGAAGGGTTTCTTTGCGGCCTCCAGCTCTTCGGGGTGTTTCAACCAGCGGTTTACCACCAGAACACCCAGCAGCGGAACAGCCAATCCTGTTACGGAGAGGATTATGGTTACCGCCCTGAACTTATCGTAACCCGGCACAAAGTCGAGAAAGAAATCAGTGAGCGCCATAAAGTTCTTACCCCAGGCAAGCATCACGGTAAGCACTACGGTAGCCAGAATGCCCCAACGCAGTGGTCCTTTTAACATTACCACTCCCAGTATAAACAGGTATATTACAATGGCTCCAAAGTACACGGGGCCTGAAGTAAAGGGCTGATTGCCCCAGTACTGATTGCTTCCGGCGATATTGCTTCTGAACTGAGGGCTCGCTTTTTTCAGGTGTGAGCTTCCTTCGCCAATGGCACCGGTTGCACCGCCTTTTGCGTTGGGTATCAACAACGACCATGTTTCGCCCAAACCGTAACTCCACTGTGTTACGTAATCTCTATCAAGACCGCGGGTTACAATTTCTTCATTGCTTTCGCCTCCGGGCAGAATGGTGAGTTCAGAAGGGCCCCTGGTGGTATGCTTTCCGTACTCCCAGGTGTTGTAGAGACTTGCGAAGTTGCACATCACACCCAGCAGGGCCGCTACTACCAGCAAAGCCGAGGGTTTCAGCCACCCCGCCACATCCTTGTTTTTAAATGCCCGTACTCCCTCGGTCAGGGCATAAAAAATGGCCAGAATACCAAAGTAATAGGTAATCTGAACGTGGTTGGCCTGAATCTGAAGCGCCACAAACAGCGCCGTGAGCGCACCTCCTAAAAGATACTTTCCGCGGTAGGCTAGCACTATACCCGCAAGTGTTGGCGCCATGTATGCAATGGCGTGCGCCTTGGTGTTGTGCCCCGCTTCAATAATGATGAAGTAGTACGACGAGAATGCAAAGGCAATGGAGCCCGCAATGGCCAGCCACGGGTTGACGCGAAAAGCCATCATCAGGATGTAAAAACCAATCATGTACAGCAGCACATAACTCAATGGGCGCGGGGTAAAAAGCTGAAAGGCCTTGTCAACCACCTTCAACACGGCACCGGGATATTGCACGGCAATCTGGTAGGCAGGCATACCGCCAAACATGCTGTTGGTCCAAAGAGGTTCTTCTTCAAACACCGCCCGATGATCGCGAATCTCTTTGGCCATCCCCAGAAAATTCCTGAGGTCACCCTGTTTTAAGCGTTTCCCCTCCAGTACAGGCGAGAAATAAGTCAATCCTACCAGTAAAAATACAAGGAGCGCTGCAACGTGGGGCAACCACTTTTGAATCAATGGGTTCATGGAGTGTTGGTTTATTCTATGATTTCGTAATCCACATCGTCGGCGTCGGGTTTGGGCTTGCGACGCGGTGGTTTTTTGTACTCAATAATGACGTCGCCCTCCCTGTGTTTTTCAGTAGTTTGCCCGCTGTGACGAGCATGTTGCTTACCTCCGGAACGTGGCGATGGCATGAACAACCTCAGCAAGAACCTGAGAACAAGAAAAACCAGTATGGCAATGGCTATTACGCGTAACAATGTGGTGCTTTTGCGCCAAAGGTAAGGGTTTTAACAGCAAGTGACCATTTGAACATGGCCTTAAAGCACCATGCTTTGGGGCAAGGTTTTTCGCCTCGAACCCGGTTGGAAGCCGGGGTGCGTTCAGCTCCTTTCAATCTGCAAACGAGCTATGAATGGGCCGTAAAGTTCTTCTTAGCGACTGAGGTACAGGTTTCGCTCAGAAAAGATCTTGAGGAAAAACGGGTCTCTCAGCGAATCAACAAACTGAATGGCTTCACCGGTAGATTTCATTTCAGGGCCCAGCTCCTTGTTCACCTCGGGGAATTTTTCGTAGGAGAACACCGGAATTTTAATGGCGTAACCACTGCGTTGCGGACTGAAATCAAAGTCTTTTAATTTCTTCTCGCCCAGCATCACCTTGGTTGCGTAATTCACGTAGGGCTCTTTGTAGGCCTTGGCAATAAACGGAACTGTGCGCGATGCACGCGGATTGGCCTCAATGATGTACACAATCTCATCCTTGATGGCGAATTGTATATTGATAAGCCCCACTGTGTTGAGCGCAAGGGCAATTTTGCGTGTATGATCTTCAATTTGCTGCATTACCAGGTCGCCGAGATTGTAGGGCGGCAACACAGCATACGAATCGCCGGAATGAATACCTGCCGGCTCAATGTGCTGCATCACGCCAATGATGTACACATCCTCCCCATCACAAATAGCATCCGCTTCGGCTTCAATCGCTCCTTCTATAAAATGATCCAGAAGAATTTTGTTGTCGGGCATATCGCGCAAAATATCCACCACGTGATGCTCCAGCTCTTCTTCGTTGATGACGATTTTCATTTTCTGGCCTCCTAGCACGTACGATGGACGCACCAGCAAAGGAAATCCCAGGTCGCGGCTCAGCTCAACCGCCTGTTCGGCACTTTCTACCACGCCGAACTTCGGATACGGAATGTTATTGTTTTTCAACACATTCGAAAAACTACCACGGTCTTCGGCCAAATCAAGCGCCTCAAAGCTGGTTCCGATAATCGGCACTCCGTAGCGGTGAAGCTTTTCGGCGAGCTTCAGCGCGGTTTGACCGCCCAACTGCACAATCACCCCCACGGGTTTTTCGTGCAGAATGATATCGTAGATATGCTCCCAGAAAACCGGTTCAAAGTAGAGTTTGTCTGAGGTATCAAAATCCGTAGAAACCGTTTCGGGATTACAATTTATCATGATGGTTTCATAACCGCACTCACGGGCAGCAAGCACACCGTGTACGCAACAGTAGTCAAATTCAATACCTTGCCCGATTCGGTTGGGGCCTGAACCGAGTACCACCACTTTTTTGCGATCGGTAACCACCGATTCATTCTCTTCGTCGAATGTAGAGTAGTAATAGGGTGTTTGTGCCTCAAATTCTGCGGCGCAGGTATCTACCAATTTGTACACCCGGCGCACCTTCATATCATTGCGTTTTTTAAACACCTCACTCTCCAGGCAACGGAGCAGGTGGGCTATCTGACGGTCGGCGTAGCCTTTTTGCTTGGCTTCGAAGAGCACTTCGCGCGGAATGTTTTCAAGTGTATAGCTCCCTATTTTCCTCTCAAGTTGAATCAATTCTTCAATCTGACGCAAAAACCATGGGTCTATTTTGGTTTTCTCAAAAATGGTCTTGAAGGGGATGCCCAGCTTAATGGCATCGTAAATATGAAACAGTCTGTTCCAGCTCGGATGACTCAGGCTCTCGAGTATGGCGTCCTGGTTGGTGAGTTCACGTCCGTCTGCCCCGAGTCCGTTGCGGTTGATTTCCAGCGACTGACAAGCCTTTTGAAGTGCCTCCTGAAAAGTTCTGCCGATACCCATGGCTTCTCCTACCGATTTCATCTGAAGGCCCAGTTCGCGGTTGGCACCTGCAAACTTGTTGAAGTTCCAGCGCGGGATTTTCACAATTACGTAGTCCAGTGTGGGCTCAAAGTAGGCCGAGGTGGTTTTGGTGATCTGATTCTTCAATTCATCCAGGTGGTACCCGATGGCCAGCTTGGCGGCAATCTTGGCAATTGGATACCCGGTGGCTTTGGAGGCCAGGGCGGATGACCGCGATACGCGCGGGTTGATTTCCACCGCAATAATTTCTTCTTTCTCGTCCGGGCTCACTGCAAACTGAACGTTACACCCACCGGCAAAATCCCCAATGGCGCGCATCATTTTGATGGCCATGTTGCGCATGCGCTGGTAGGTGGCATCACTCAGTGTCATGGCGGGGGCAACCGTGATGGAATCGCCTGTATGCACACCCATCGGGTCGAAGTTTTCGATGGAGCAGATAATGATCACATTATCGTTACTATCGCGCAGCAATTCCAGCTCAAACTCTTTCCATCCCAGCAGGGCCTTGTCAATCATCACCTCGTGGATGGGCGAAAGATGCAAGCCACGATCGAGCAGTTTGTCAAAATCTTCCTGTTTGTGCACCACCGAGGCTCCTGCACCACCCAATGTATAGGAAGCCCTGATACAAAGCGGAAAGCCAAATTTCTGCGCCACTTCCTTGCCTTCAAGAAAAGACTTGGCGGTGGCCTGAGGAGCCATCCCAACACCGATAGATTCCATCAACTTTCTGAATGCCTCGCGGTTTTCGGTAATTTCAATGGCATCGATGTTCACGCCAATCATCCGCACGTTATGATCTTCCCAAAGCCCGAGTTCCTGACACTTAATGCACAGATTCAATGCGGTTTGCCCCCCCATGGTGGGCAATACAGCATCAATATCAGGATGGTTGGTGAGAATTTTTGCAATGGACGCGGGCTCCAGCGGTTCCAGGTACACATTGTCTGCTGTAAGTGGATCGGTCATGATGGTAGCCGGATTGGAGTTAATCAGCGTTACCTTGATACCTTCCTCTCGCAGTGAGCGCGAAGCCTGGGATCCGGAGTAGTCAAATTCACAAGCCTGACCGATTACAATCGGACCGCTACCAATGATCAATACGTGCTTAATACCAGCGTCTTTAGGCATAATTCGGGGTGGGGTTTGGTACGTAAAAAAGGGAAAGGAAATCCGAAGTAGGAAGCTGAGTACAGCGGTTGTTTTGTCCGATTTCCATCGGGCTGCAAAGTTAAGTTACACACGGGAGTTGACGGTCTTTTTGCAGAAGTTTTTGCGTTGAGTTTTTAACACCTTGTTGAGAAACCTCCCGCAGAAATGAGCAAAAAACGCATACCCGCCGTATTTTTAGTAACTTGACCTGCCAATTACCGACTACATCTCCTCTCAACCATGAAACACTACCGTGGCAGAAATCACATGAATACAAAAACCTTTGTGGTACTTGTTAGCCTCATGGGATTGTTTTTTACGATAGCCGCGCATGCGCAAAAAGGCGAATGGTACACAGGCATTCACGCCAATGCCGGCGTCAACCCTGCCATACCTCCTGACTTTGCAGGAACGTGGAGCGCTGCCGGAGGCCTGTTTGTTCAGCACCAGTTATCAGACTATTTCGGACTGATGTTCAGCCCTGCGTTCAGATACACTGCAACTTACCTTTCCGGGTCTTGTGGCTTTATAATAATTGCCTCACATCCATGCAGCCTACAGCGAAATGTACTGGAACTTCCACTTGCCCTGACATTTCGGCTTCCTCGAGACCCTTCTAATCAATGGCAGGCGTACTTACTTTTGGGGTATTCGCCGGAGGTGAATCTATTTGACCGTGGTAGCTACGTCTTTGGTGGCGGTAGGCCAGATACACATATCCCCAATTTTTACCTGGCAGCCCATAACATGCTTTTCGGTTTTGAGTTTAGGGTGCGACTTGGTGAAAAAGCCGGTTGCACCATGGGTATGCACTATACCGCTCCTTTTCTCACACACCACTCTTATATTGGTAGAACGCAGAATTCCCATTACGAGTTTTCGATGCTGGCCGTCCACCTAAGGTTTGGAGGATTGTTCGGTAAATAAACTGAATCGCAAAATGAAGATTCGGATTTGAAATCACCTTCCGAAAACCACTAATCCCCAACTGCCAAATCATTCGCCTCCATCCACCTCAACACCGAGTAGGCGCGCCAAAATTCACTCAGGTGCGCGGGCGACTGAACAGGGCGTGCAGCCAACTGACGAAAGTAATCGGCGTTGAGCTCCGCAGGAAAATCACACTGACCTAAATAGCCCTGAATATGGGGAGCGAGCAGTTCTTTCCACTGCATCTGCGGGGTTACGAAGCCTTTCTTGTCGGTACGCCAGGTCACAGCATCGGGTACCTTTCCGTTCAGGTAATGGCGCACGGGGTACTTGGTCCAACCTTCAAACATCTTTTCCTCTTCCGGGAGGGCAATACTTCGGGCCACGAGGTGATGATCCAGAAACGGCACCCTGCTTTCAATGCCAAAAGCCATGGAGTTGCGGTCTTCGTAGCGCAGCAACTCGTACAAACCGTAGCGCATGCTGCGCAGCGAATGGGCTGTAAAATCCCGCCCACCGCGATCGGGCTCAGCCATGTTCCACTGCTTGCGCCACGCGGGGGCAATGAGGTGACTGCCTACGCGTTGTTGGCGGCGGATGCGACGCTGCATGTTTTCAGGCAGGTGATAGTACGCCGCGCGCCCAATGGTTTTCAGCATTTTGGGAGTGAGTCTGTTTCGAAGCCATGCGTATTCACGGCGAAAGGTTTTGAAGCGGCCGCGCTTGAGCAAACCGAGCAACCGCAAACCGGCAAATTGCAGGTAACCGCCCAGCACTTCGTCGGCACCCTGACCATCCAGCAACACCTTAACCCCCGATTTTCCGGCTTGCTTCATGACCTCCCATTGCGCAAAAACCGAGGTAGAGCCGATGGGTAAATCCTGGTGGTAAATCATTTGGTCGAGGTCGGCAAGCAATCCTTCGGCCGTGGGTAACACCTCTACGGACTGAACCACGGGAAAGGAATCGCATACCATTCGCGCATAGCGGCCTTCATCTTCGGTATAGCCCGGAAAAACCGCCGTAAACGCCCGCATGGAATTCAACTCAGGAATTTTTGCGGAGGCAGCAACAATAGCCGAAGAATCGAGCCCTCCACTCAGGCAAGTCCCCACCTCTACGTCGGCGCCCATGTGCAAACGAACACTTTCTTCGAGCCATGCACCAAAATCAGCGGCCGTGCCCGGATTGCGCGCACAGAGCTCCACTTCATGTTCCAGGTTGTAATACGGTTCAATAACTGTTTGAAGATCTGCCAGCCCAACCTTTACATGGGTTCCGGGTGCAACAGCTTTCAGGGACGCATAGGGCTCTTCATAGGGTTCGTACATTGCCCCGAGAGCAAGATATTCGAACAATCTGTTGCGCTTGATAACCCGCGGTAGCAACCCCGCTGCGAGTAAGGCCTTGATTTCGCTGGCAAACGAGAATTTTCCGCCGTAGTCTGTATAGTACAGCGGCTTGATTCCAAAGCGATCGCGCGAAAGCAGCAAGGTTTGGTTTTCCAGATTGAGCCAGGCAAAGGCCCACATCCCTCTGAAACGAATCACAGCATCCTCACCCCACTCCGTCAGTGCATGAAGCACCACTTCGGTATCGCACTTTGAAGTAAAGTGATGGCCTTTTTCCTGGAGCAGACCTCGGAGCACCTCATAGTTGTAGATCTCACCATTGTACACCAGCGCGTGTTTGCCATCCGCAGATAGCAAGGGTTGATGGCCGGCTACGCTCAAATCAAGAATAGACAATCGCCGGTGAGCAAGGACACAACGGGTGCTTTCCATTTCTTCAATGGCCGGAAGACCCGAAAGCGCTTGGTGGGTATCGCCCCCTTTGCACCCAACCAATTGGTTATCCGCTGTTAGCAGGGTATAACCCTCGTCATCAGGGCCTCGGTGACGAATGGCATTGGCCATGGCAACAACCAGTTCACTGCGCACTCCTTGCGGTGCAACAATTCCAGCTATACCACACATGGGCTGAGCAGTGATTGATACAAACCTTTCATTTTCATTCCAAAAGCCTCATTCCCAAAGCGCGAAACGGTTGTTGCCCTGAGTTCTTCAGGGCGATATTGGTCAAGGGAATCCGCCATTTTCAACATAGCAGCAGCAATGGCTTCCACATCAAGAGGATCCACCTGCAACCCTGCCTTTGCAGGCACCCATTCTTTGAGGGCGGTGGTGTTGGAAGTGATAACAGGAATGCCTGCACACAGGGCTTCATGGGGAACGAGTCCGAATGTTTCGTGCTCTGATGGAAATACCAAAAAGTCGGAAGTAGCCATGGTTTGAGCCAGTTTTTCGCGTCCCATTTTACCGAGCATTCTCACCTTTTTCTCCAGGCCATGTTGTGAAATGTACCGTTCCATGGCAGCCATCTCGCGACCTTTTCCGACCACCAAAAGCTGCCAACCCTCGAGCGAAACTGAGGCTTTATGGAACGCCTTGAGCGTGCGCAGACCTCCTTTGTTCTCATCCAGTCTGCTCACAAAGAGCATTTTTTTGGACATGGTCTTGTTCTTCGCAGGCTTGAACAATTCATCATTCACCGGGTTTCCTGAAACCTCTATGCGTTTGGGGGTAAATCCGGAATGCAGGATGTCATTTTGCAGATCTGCGCTTACCGCCAGGGTGAGGTCTGCTCTTTCAATAGATCGCTTTGCCATACGGGCGTAAAAGGGGTTATTTGCAATACTGCTGAAAGGACCGGTGTGCACCGAAAGCACCACGGGAATGTTCCAGTGCTTACCCAACTGCACCGCAAGATTTCCGTGTAAAAGCGGACCATGCGCATGAATCAAGTCAAAAGGCCCCATCTTTTTGGCCACTTTCAGCGCCCGCGAGAACCACTGCACATAGAATAAACGCTTCAGAAAACGCGGCTGGTCGCGCAAGAGGGCAAAGTAGCGAATGCTAAATCCTCGGGGGTCGCGAATAAGCTCAGCGTCTGTTTGCCCCACCAGCCTCGGATAAAACACGCTCACATCGCAAAACAATTGTACGGCTTTGATGTAATCAGGCATGTAAAGTCCCGCGTGGTCATTGTCGTTCAAGGGAAACAGTTCCGGAATAACGAGCAGTTTTATGTGGCTGTTTTCACTCAAAATATCCTGCTTTGCGGTTGCGTTTCCATTCTGCTTTTCACCAATTTGGCCGGATTTCCGGCATAGATTCCATAGGGCTCAAGCGGCGTGTGGACGGTAATCACAGCGTTGGCCCCCACAAACGCGCCTTTGGGAAGCCTCGCCCCCTGAAGCAATACTGCCCCCGCTCCTACTCCGGTATCCTCCTCAAGCACCACAGGCGAACCCGATGAAGCTTGCAGGCGGTATAGCTCATCTGCATGCATTCCGTGAAAATTGTCACGAATACTGACCCGCTCCGCAATACCCGACCACTTGTGCATGGAGATGGAATGCGCCGAGCTGAGTGTGCAATAGTCGCCAATCAGCGCATGGTCATCCAGTTGCAAACTGCCGGTTTCGGTAATTTCAAGCACCACTCCTTTGCCAAGACTCACGTGGTGACCAATGCGGATGTTTCCTTTTGGAACGCAACGCATCACCGGCCAACCGAGGCAACGCAGCTTTTTACCCACCTGGCAACCGTGCATGCGCAGGTAGAGCCCGAACAAACTTCCTCGAAACAGAGCCAAAGCATTACGCGCCAAAGTCTCCATGGTTGGGGGTCCAGTTTCGTTGCATTCGTTTTTCAATGAGCGGCATGGTGCCGGTGAGTCGGGCTAAGGTAAGGATTGCCTTGAGCTTACTCACTTTTCGTTTGCAAAGCTGCCACTCCTTCACCAATTCATCGGCATATCCGGTTTGATGCCGGCGCATGATGTCAACGCCTTCTTCGTAAGAGGTGCAATTGAGGGTAGAAGCACCTCCCACCCTAAAAATGGCCAGTACTTCATCCACATGCTGAAAACGGCAATTTGCAAGAAACATTCGCAGCAAGAGGTCGTAATCTGCGCTGAAACGGTAACGCTCGTCGTACATACCCAGGGTATCGGAAAGGTTTCGTCGCCAAAACGTTGCGGGGTGAAATACGCCCATGGTTTGCAACATTTTTTCATGATTCGGCTTTTCGATGCGGTGAAACCAGCGGTCATTCAGCAGTCGCTCCTTGCGAAGATTGCCGTAAATCACATCTACCTCCTCATGGGCAGCCGCGCGCACGTTTTGCAAGGTGTTTGGCAGGTACACGTCGTCGGCATTGAGGAAGGAAATCCACGTTCCGCGAGCCATGCCCCAGCCCTTGTTCATTGCGTTGTAGATGCCCGTATCGGGCTCACTTACAAATCGCAGGTGAGGCAAGTGGAGCGTAGCCAGCCATTGGGCGGTGCCGTCGGTAGATGCCCCGTCAACCACAATGTGCTCGGTGGCCTCGTCTGCTTGTGAAGCAACACTTTCTACGCACATCTTCAGCGTATCCAAGGCATTGAAGCACACCGTTACAATGGAGTTCTCAATGTGCATCACCCTGAAGCTTTTGTTTCTGAATGGCTTCCTCCAATTGCTGCACAAGAACGGGCCAGGTGAAATGGCGGCGGGCATAGGCCATGGCTTCATCTCTCAGCAGGTCCACTTCTTCCGGGCGATCAATAATGGCCTGAAGCGCAGCCAGCAACGCATCGTCGTTGTTTACAGGCAGGGCTTTACCAAATCTGCTCTGGTTGCTGATTTCGTTGAAACTGCTCATGCCATCGGTGCCAAGGAGGTAGTTGCCGAAATAAAGACCTTCTACCAGCGCAATCCCAAAGGATTCATGCCGGGAGGTTAAACAAGTAACACGCGACTTTCGGTACCATTCGTACACCTCTTTCCGATCGGTAACCGGCCCTACAAACTCAACCGAATGGCGCAAATGCGGAAACTCCTGAAAAAACGCTGCCACTTTAGGCGCAAAACGCTGCACTACAGGGCCCACAAAAGCAATTTTCCAGTTTCCGAGACGCAAGCGCGGAATCACGCGCAGCAACACTTCATGGTTTTTAATGCCCTCCCCTATTCTTGACATGATGAGGATGAGCGGCTCTTTTTCCGCCGGCGTGCTGAACAGTCCTTCAATGAAGGCACTGTTTACGCCATTGGGCAGGTAGATAATTTTGTTCTTACAGGCAGGATAGCGACGTTTCATCAACTCCAGCCCTTGCCGGTTTTCGACCGAGAACAAATCGGTGTTCCGGATAAACTTCTTTTCCCACCATCGCAATACGGCATTCTTGAAAACATTGATGGAGTGCTGTTTACGCCCAGCAACAAGAAACTCGTTGTACAAATCGAGCTTGCAGTACAAAAAACCTTTGGGGTTGAGTTTTTTGTAGAGGTTGCCGTAGTACATGGTGTCGCGGTCGAGATGGTAGAGATTGAGAACGTCAATCTCCGCAGCGTGTTTTTCGAGGTAATGAATCACCGCGTTTTCCAGGAAATAACGCTTGCCCGCTTTGTTGAGGAAGACGAGTTCCAAACCTTTGGCTTCGGTATCGAGGGCGGGATAATCATGGTCGTTATTGTAAGCTACCAGTTGTGAATGGTACCCGTGAAAGCGGTGCATGGCAGCTGGAATTTGCCCCACATCTTTGGTGAGATGGGTATTGCCGGCAGGCGGAAAAAGCGTTACGAAAGTTTTCGCCATCAGTATTCCACCATGAATTCTTGTTTACCCGTCCATTTGAGCAATTTACGCTCTGCATTCCGCAACACCATTTTGAGCGGATGCCGTTGCATGCTGTTGCCGTGCGAACCTGATACACCGCGGTAATCCGGATTCTGACCAAAGAGCTCAACCTGAAAATCCGGTAATCCGGCCAGTTTGTGGTACAGCACATGCTCGATAAAAACGCCCTCATCGTCGTGTGCCTCGCGGTAGCAACCGAGGAGATGTTGCCGGTAGAAATCGGTTCGGCAGTGAAAAAAACCGGTAATGGCAACCTTCATTTTGCGGTGACGGTCAACACGTATTCCCGCAGGAACGCTCTGCATCAAAACCTCCGCATTGCGCACCACGTAGCGACCGGTTACTTTGGCAAAACTCTCGTAGTTTCCTGATATAGACTCCACCACCTCATCAAGCATTTCAAACTCCTGGTACCCCTTTCCACGCTCCGGGTGGAGAGAGGGCTCCACGGACAAAAACCTGACCCTTCCGGTTTTTTGCCACGCATGCATCATCTCAGAATCGGCGGGTTCAAAACCACTGTTTTCGGCAAAGATGATGTCCACAGGAAGTGAAACGTAGTGAAAAAGTGCCTTTTCATAAGCTGCGAGTCTCACCCTGGCATCCTGCTCGGCCACATGGGGTCCGCGGGGATTGACGGTTGCGGTAATAATGAGACAGGTGCTTTTCACCTCTCAAAAATGGGGTTTTTCGGTGGAACGACGTGAATCAGAAAAATGAAGTCTGCACGCATTCAGAACCTGGCAGTATGCTTATACAAGCGCGGTCAGATCGGAAACCCCCGGTGTGCGCTGCCCGATGAATCCCTCGCCAAACTCTACTCCGATGTTTCGGCCCAGCTCGCGGGCCCGCCCTTCGAGAAATTCCATGAACTCCCGCGAAGAGATGGGTGTGTTGGGTTCGGTACTTTCCGGACTGTAAAATTGACTTTTAAAGGCTCGAATGGCTTCCATTTTTCGCGAAAAATGCGGGGTGATATCCACTATAAAATCGGGGCGCAGGTAGCGATCCTGAATGTAGTGATAGACTACCCTTGGACGAAAATGTTCTTGCTCTGCTCCGCTCCAAACTGTTTTGATTTTTCGAAGCCCGGCAAAGTAGGCCGCATCGGCAACAAGTTTGGCTGCACGGCCGTGGTCGGGGTGACGGTCTTCGGGTGCATTGGCGAGCACAATGTTGGGTCGGTATCGCCGAATGATTTTAATCACGGCCTCGCGGTGCTGTGCGTCGTTCTCAAAGAAACCGTCCTGCATTCCGAGATTTTCGCGCATGGCCAATCCGAGAATAGATGAAGATGCTGCGGCTTCCTCCTCGCGATCGGCAATGGTACCCCGGCTGCCCAGTTGCCCGCGGGTGAGGTCTGCAATGCCCACCTTTTTACCCTGGGAAACAAGCAGCGCAATGGTGCCGCCCGCAGCGAGCTCTACATCATCGGGATGTGCACCAAAAGCCAGTACATCCAGTTGACCAGGCATCAGCGCGCTTTGGAGATGGAACTTAAATCGTTCTCAATAAACCCCTGCTTTTTGCCGTGCAGGGCCTCGGTTTCCTGGTAGTAAAGCAAGGCACCCGTGGCAGCGTCGAAGATGGATTTGTAGCAATACATCTCACGGCGCTCACCGCTGAGCACTACATCTGCAACGGCAACATCTTTCTCTTCCAGAACCGCGTCATTGATGGCATCTTGTGATACCATTTTGATTTCGCCGCGGTAAATCTCGTTTCGTTTTTCGGGGGTCATGGTGGCGTCAAAATCTGTTTCGAGGGCCATCAGCGGCAATTCCTCTTTGAGGCGATAGGTTTTGGAGCTGATGATGCGTTGTGCAAAAGTGCGGTCTTTGGCTTCACCTGCCTCAACGGCCTTCACATAGGAATGGATGTTCTTGACGTAGAGATGTACCATGGGCGCCCCATCGCGACTGATTTTCTTTTTGTCAACAATCAACTGCTTCAATGCTTGTGGTTGCTCTTTCTTGTTTTTGCTACCGATGGCGAGGGTAAGCATATCAACCTGTCGGCCATTCACCTCACCCTCGGCGAGGTAGAGAAAGCTGTAATCAGGATTTCCCTTCAGTGATTCAAAACCTGCCTCGTCAATAAACTCAAAGTTGGAGAGCTTCCAGTTCTGCTCAACCGCCTGCTTGAGCTGCACCTGATAGGCTTCGGATCCACTCATGACTGCTGCAAGCGTGGTTTTGGCAAGTTTGGCAGGGATGTCGGTTCCGTAAAATTCAACCTGGGCAGTAGCCGAAAGCAAGCAGCCCAACGAGAGGGTAAAAACAAGTAAGCGCTTCATGATTTTCTTGAGATTTGACGGTAAAGGTAGGGCTTCGGGGGCTCAAAAGGCCATTAGTTGGGCGTACAATTTATGAACAGGCAATCCCATTACGTTGAAGTACGAACCTTCAATGCGCTCAACACCCACGTAACCCATCCATTCCTGCGCGCCATAGCTTCCCGCTTTGTCGTAAGGCCGGTAGTTTTCCACATAGTAGGAAATCTCATCGTCTTTCAGATGCCGGAAAAAAACCCGGGTTTCGTCGTAAAAGAGTTGTTGCTTCTGAGCCGTCATCAGGCATACGCCGGTAAATACTTTGTGCATTTTTCCCGACAAAGTACGAAGCATGCCGTGGGCTTCTTCTGCATCCGAAGGTTTGTTCAGCACTTTATCACCCAGGCAGACAATGGTATCAGCCGTAATTATGAGTTCATCACTTTTCAGTGTATCGCGCATGGCATGCGCCTTTACCTCCGCGAGAAAAAGGGCAATTTCTTCGTTGACCAGTTCGGAGCTGAACGATTCATCCGTATCGCGCGTGCGGATTTCGAACTCCAGCCCCAGACCGCGCAGGAGTTCATGGCGACGCGGGGATTTGGAAGCGAGGACAAAATGGTACGGGAGCTGATGTATCATCACTACACCACCCAAAAATTAAACACCAGCGCATAACACAATCCCGTGGCCATGGCAATTTTGGTCCATGTAAAGGCTTTTACAAAGCCTTGCCGGTCTTGCGCGCGAAGTGTAAGCCACTGCGAAACGGCCAGCGGAATACCCACTGCAATGGCTGCGTATAAAATGGATTTTTGATCCGCAAGCAGGTAAAAGGCCACCATCATCACCACTACCACAGCCGCCCCTAGCAAAACCAGCACGATAAGCTGGGTTCGACGTACACCCAGCACAATGGGCAGGGTTCGGCAGCCCACCTGGCTGTCGCCGCGAACATCGGCCAGATCTTTTTGTATTTCGCGAATCAATGTGAGCAGGAAAGCAAATCCCGCGAAACCGAGGATGAAATAAAAAAGCAGCTTGAAAAACGATGTAGGGTCTTGCTCGGGATAATGGGTTTGGAAATAAGCTGCCACATCGTGTCCGTACATTTCCATTATAAGCGGAATTTCAAACACCCCCACCGTGAGCGGAATAAGGGCAGCAAGCAAAGCAATGATGATGTTTCCAATCAGAAATTCGCGTTTAAAAATCACCGAATAGAACCACAACGAACCCGAAGCAAAAAGATGAATAATGACCAATTGCCAGATGCCGACTTTCCACGCCAGGTAACCACCCAACAGAATTCCCACAACGTTGAAAACCACATGTGTTGCCATCGCCACACGGCGTTTGACGTACCGGCCCACCAGCACGCGCCCGGGTTTGTTGATGCGGTCGGCCCGCACGTCGAAATAATCGTTGATGATGTTGCCCCCGGCTGCAATCAGCAAGATGGAAAGCACCAGCAGCGCAAAGTCTGGTTCAGTCATTTGCACTGCCATTTCATTGGGTTTCAGCATAGGTGCCAGCACAAATACACGCATGAAATACATGGTGGCCACCAGGATGAGCAGGTTGAGCGGACGCAGGAGCTTAATAAAGTGCCACATATTGGTGGTGTTAGGGGCGCTAAATTAAGGTAAAAATGCGTCGGTCAGATTTCTCTGAAATACGCTTTTAAAGCCGTGCAGCGCATAAAAAAAGAGCAACTTCGTTCAAAATTGCTCTTTAAATTTCCAGATTGAACTGATTTCTATGAAGTAGTTGCCGTGGCTTCTGCGTAGCGGCGACTTACTTCTTCCCAGTTTACCACATTCCAGATGGCGTCGAGGTAATCTCCGCGCTTGTTCTGGTACTTAAGGTAATAGGCGTGCTCCCATACATCAATGCCAAAAATCGGTGTTCCGCGTTCTTCGGCTACATCCATCAGTGGATTGTCCTGGTTGGGTGTAGAGGTGATGGCCAGCTTGCCTTCAGCATTCACAATGAGCCAGGCCCATCCTGAACCAAAACGCGTGGCACCGGCTTTTGACAAGGCGCTTTTCATTTGGTCCATACCGCCCAATTGCTCATTGATGGCAGCCAGAAGCTCCTCAGATGGATCGGAGGCATCAGGCGAAAGAACAGACCAAAACAAATCGTGATTGTAATGGCCGCCGCCATTGTTTCGAACGGCTGTTGAGTAGGTAGAAACTTTTGCAAGTATGTCATTGAGAGGTGTGAGTGTATCACCTGCCTCCCGCAGCGCCTTGTTGAGATTGTTGATATAGCCCATGTGATGACGGGTATAGTGAATCTCCATGGTTTGCGCGTCGATATGAGGCTCCAGTGCATTGAAAGCGTAAGGAAGGTCGCTTTGCTCAAAAGGTGCGCCGGTGGGTTGTTGAGCTACTGTTTCACAGCCAGCAAGAACAAGGCCGATAAAACAGCCCATAATGATGTGTTGAAGTTTCATGTTTTTGGTTTTATCAAGGTTTACAAGTGAAAGGTCGTTGTTGTTCACAAAACTAATGAGAATTGTAACAAC
>REDV01000055.1 GCA_007695365.1 Cryomorphaceae bacterium
CCGGTTTCGGCAGCATTTCCCGAAAGGAGAACCTGCGGCGCAGGGCGGTATCGAGGGCTTCGACGGAGCGGTCGGCGGTGTTCATGGTGCCGATGATATCCACATTCTGCGGCACCGAAAATGCTATTTTTGAATAGGGCAAAACCGCCTTCAGCCCATTCTCGCAGCCTTTTCGCTTGTCTGGTTCTATCAGTGTAATGAGCTCTCCGAAAATGTTTGCAATGTTGCCTCGGTTGATTTCGTCGATGAAGATGGCGTACCTGTTTTCAGGATCTTTGGCCGCCCGGTCGCAGAGCTTTTTGAAAACCCCGGCTTCAATGCGGTACCCCAATGAATCTGCTTCGGCCTCCTCAGCCATGACGGGCTTGATGCCTTCCACAAAATCCTCGTAGCCATAGGACTGGTGAAAAGTGGTGAAGACAAACCGTTCGATGATTTTATCGGGATCGGGCTTGAAGTTGTTGACCGAGTCCAGCATTTCCAGAAGTTCCGGCGCTTGTTCCTTCACTTGATCCTTCAAAATTCGCCACTGCGACTTTTCATCCTTGTCAAAAATAAGCGGTGCCATACGTCTTTTGTGCCTCACAGTGGTACTCTCTTCAATGGTGTGGCTTTGCAAGGTGCTCCATAGTGCCGCATTGAGACTCATGGATTGCGAATGCTCGACTTTGTGCTTTACCCAGCGGTTTTCCTTGATCTGCGCCGTCTTCGCCTCTTTTAGCTCCATAAGTGCAAGAGCTATACATTGCCACCACGAGAGTTCTGACGCCACCTCTTCAAAATGTTGTTCAGGAGAAATGCTGGTTTCGCGTGTTGTGTACTTGTCGAAGAATTCGTTTTTGAGCAGGTAGGTCTTGCCGGTGCCGGGCGGGCCGTAGAGGATTTGGTTGAGTGGCCGGACGCTGTTAATATTCCCGGTTGCGCTATTGGCTTTCATAATCCCAAAAAGTTCATCACGGTACATTTCGTAACCGGGAGTCTCCGTTTTAAGGTCTGTGATGTCTGTGAGTGTTTTGGTTACCAATTGGAAGTCGGTAGTCCAAGTGCCTTTTTGCTTCCAGTTTACACGGCGTCGACTTTTAAAATCAGGAACCTTTTCATCGAAGTAATACTTCCCGGCCACGGTGCCATACCCCAGTAGCTGGTGGAATCCACTTTTCACAAATACGATGTCACCCACGGTCATTTCATGCGCGAAACTATGATTGGCAGTGGCATCATTTTTTTTGGAACCACCCGACCCATCCAGATCCCTCAGTTTATCTGCAATTTCGGATTTAGATCTGTAGGAGCGTAAATCACCCAACTCATCCCAGCCTATGCCAATGATGCCTTCTCTGGAAAACTCTTCCCATTTTGATGCTTTTTCGCCCGGGGAGTAGAGCCAGTACTTACCTGCTTCAATATCTTGTGTTTGTTTGGTATTGTTGCTCACCTGATTTTTGTCGTATAGTGTGGTAAACAGTACATCTTGTGCGAGTAAAATCTTTGTTGGACCTGCGAAGTGCTTCACGCCTTTGAGTTCTGCCTGCTTCAGGTCTATAGCCTCCTGAAAAAGAGGTAAATCCATCTTAATAAATTCATGTAATAGGTTATAATAATCAACAAGTTTGTAGAGCACTGGAGTCTGTTTGCGCCCCAAGCGTTTTACAAACGATCGATAAACTGTGTTAAGGTAGAAAGTGTAGCGCTCGGGATACCTGTAGGTCAAAAGGGTTGCTATCTCCCTCTCAGAAAGGAAGAGACTATCGCTGCTTTTTCCCTTTACTTCGTCATAAATCATTTCAAGATTTGAGACAGTGCTTAACACGCGCTCTTGCAATGGATTTCCCTCATCGTATAGCCTCATCAGCAATTCTTCAACTTCGGCGGGGCGCTGCTCTGATAAAAATTTAAAATTGGACACGAACATAGGATAAACCAGGTTGCTCCACTCGGTATTGTTCAGCCAGGTTATAAAATCAATTTGCTTAGAAGCGTATGCTTCCCAGTTTTTTCGCGCTTTGGCAATCAGTTCCCATTTGTAGATTTCTTCATTATAACCCTCTTTTCGGATTGATTCGAGGTATAGCTCGAGAAGTTTCTGGAAAGTTTCTTTCATTCTTTACAAAGTTTTGGGTTCTAATAATTTGATTGAGTCGTGAGAGCGCTATTCCAATTCCTTCAATTTCCCTTTGCCATCAATCAGGTAGGCAAACGGCGGGTGCTTCCTTGCAGCCACTTTGCGAATTTCGTCCCAACTTTTCACCAGCAGCTTGAAGAAAGACCAAAAGTCAAGTCCTTTTTTTCCCGATACTTTGATGAAGAGCATGCCCACACCGTGTTCGAGGTAAAGACGCTTCTGGTGCCGTGTGCGTTGAATGTTGAAATCCTGGGTGATGACTATGCTGCCATTCACTTTGGGGAGCCAAACTTCATCTTCAGCGCCGTGTCCAAATTCAGACACGATGGAGGTGACTTCGACGTGGGTGCCTTCTTTTTTGTTGAGTACTTTTTGGATGGTATTCAATGCCATGGCAATCTGTTCGGGCATATTTTCATCCAGGTAAACTTTCATCAGGCGGCGCGCTTACAAAAGTCAAGCGCATCCTGCACTTGGTGCTCAGAAAGGTGGTAGAGGAAGGCGATGAATTCGGGTGATTCGCCGGCATTATAGAGTGCGTTTAGGGCAGCCGGCTGGATGTTGGTGCCACTGAGCACAGGCTGACCGAGTTGGTGCCTCGGATCCACTACCACGGCTTTTTCCTTGCCCATGGGCCAGAATTTCTGCGCCAGTGCATCACCACCGAACTCGATGTTCTGCACGAATTCGTGGATAAAACCCAGATTGAACCGGTACTTGCCGTCAAGGCAGTAAATATCCTCTTCACCTTCCGTGAAAAAGACCTGCTTTCCGTCGGTGCGCAAACTGTGGAGCACACCTTCCGTAGCGTATGGGAAAGGGGTATTGAAACGCGTTGAAAGTAGTTTGTGGGCCTTGAGAATGTCTTTGGTGGGCACACCGGCCTCACCGAGCTGTGCAAAGACGACCAACTCGATCAGGGTGTGAAATCCGATGGCCTTTGATTTGTGCTCCGTCCAGGTGTAGAAACCCTCCGAAAGCACCTCATCCCAATGCTTGGTAATCCACCGGTGCACTTTGTGGTAGGCCACTCCCATCACCATGCTCACATCGCTGAGGGTGTAAATGCCGCCACCGATTACGGGTTTTTGTATGGTGTGTTTCGTTGTCAATGCTTTGGAAAGGTGTTTGAGGGATGAAGGTAGTAAATTGCGAGGGGCCCGGGTGCACTTTTCTCAGAGATTTTGTTCCTTTTATAAACAGCAAAGGCCGGAAGGCTTTACCTCCCGGCCCGTTCAGCATCCATGCAACATTACTTCTTGCCCTTCGGATTCATCTGCCGCCCGCGGTTACCTTGGACTGCAGCATAATCCTTGTTTGCCCCCGGAGTACCTCTGTTGGGGTTTGCTTGGTTCGACTTGTGTGCAGCTGCACTTTTTCCTTTTTTCATGATTTTGTTTTTAAAATGAATGGCTCAAAAATGAGACTCATTTTGGGAGATCATGCCAAATTCGGAACGAACGCGTATTTTTTGGAACGAATTGAGGAAAACGATGTAATCCTTCTTTTCCTTAAAAACATCAGCTTGCTGCTTTGTAAGTTTTATTTTAGAAAGTTCGGAGAATTCAGAAGGCAGATTCTCTGTGGTTGGTGTGAGGTGTCGATTTTTCAATTTGAAGTATCGAACATTTACCTTCCAAGTACGAGAAGCTTCAAATAACCACATTTCCAGAGATTCAATGTTTTTCGTAATATCCTTGAATCCCTTTCTACACACAAAATCGGTGAGTCTGTCCTCATTGACCGCTTCATAAAGCGGCCGTCTTAAAGTGATGAATTTAGCTTTTCGGTCACTCCTGATGGCAATGACGTTTTGAATTTGAATCGAATGCTCGCCGTAATCCTTTTCCGGGCCATATTCACCCCTCAATTTGATGGGGGCCGGATTCAACATTGCAACTCCTCTTTTTTGTGCTGCTTCCAGAAAGTCGTAATACTGTATCAAAAAATTCCCTTCTGTGACCTCCAATTCCTCCCATAATGCTTGGGTAGTTTGATTGCACACGCGCAGTTGCGCTTTTAGCCGTCGGTTTTCCCGAAACAGCTGTTTTTCTCTGATCGATTTCATCTTGATGGGTCTTGATGAGGGTGCAATTTAATTGATAAATGCCGGTCAATTTTGATGGTTGGCATTGAGTTTCGCCCTGCTCGGGGCTATGTAGTCGAGGTAGTTTCGGTTGTTCATGGGCTAAAGATAATTTTCTT
>REDV01000056.1 GCA_007695365.1 Cryomorphaceae bacterium
TGAAATTGAGGTGATTGCCATTTTTGATTCGCGCAGGGACCCTGGAGAATTGAAGCTATAAAGGCAATGTTTCCTATGTCTGACATTCAGCTATCCGCACTAAATTGCATACTCTGAAGTAATCGACCACTGCTGGAATCGCGTTTTTCCGGAATTTGACCAGCGCGAGAACTTGTTGCCGCTGTTGGACAAGCTAAGGAGTGAGTGGTTGAATTAAAGAGGGAGGTGAAATTTTATCGTACCAGAACTACACTTCCATCATTTTGGTCGGGTTCTGACGGCAATCGAATACATGTGCAACATAAACACAACCGTGCAGTTTGTCAATCCAATAGATGATTTTGTGATGGTTGCAGACGAGGTATCTGAATTCTTGAGGCCGATGCGACAACAATGATTCACGCTGGCCCATGCGTGGGTTTTTCTCTAACAGCATGGACTTTTCAATCAGCTCATTGACTACTCCGTCTGCAACTGAACGATTGGCGGTAACATCATAATAGTCGAAAATATCTTTTAGTCGTTCTTCGGCAAAAGCTGTCCAGTAAACGGCTAACCCCATCGTTTAGCTTTCGATTTAAGCTGTTTGGCAGAAAGGTGTTTTCCTGTTTCTGCATCTTTCAAAGACTGGTCAATATCATCATTCAGTTGCTGCTCGCTCATTGGCTTCAGGTTTTGCTCGTAGCCTAAGGCCTTCTTCTCCCTCAACAATGCCTCAAGTGCTGAAATGAGTTCTTCATTTTGAAGACGAAGAAACTCCTGAACAAAATTTATTTTTCGGGTTTGAATATCCATACCGGCAGTTTAGTGTACTAAGGTAGTTAATTTCGATAAGGATTGAACTTCAAGTTGGTCATGTAGCTCTCAATTTCTACCCATTACCAGCGAAGCTCTGCTTCGTGGGCTCTTATTCCCAACGCTCACACTCCATCCCTTTTCCTACATTAGCACCAGCCTATGAACCGCAACGAGTCACTGCGCCGTTTGAGCGCCCGTACAGGTCCTTTTGATATCGCCATTATTGGCGGAGGCGCATCAGGTTTCGGGGTGGCACTGGAGGCCCTTGCACGCGGCCTCAGCGTGGTGCTGCTCGAAAAAAGCGACTTTGGCAAAGGCACCTCCAGCCGCTCTACCAAACTGCTGCACGGTGGGGTGCGTTACCTCGCCCAGGGCCAGATACGCCTGGTGTACGAAGCCCTCGGCGAGCGCGGACTGCTGCTCAAAGCTGCTCCCCACCTGAGTTCTGTTGTGCGCTTTGTGATACCCGTTTACAGCAACTACGAGCGGTTTAAATACACTGCCGGCCTCAAAGTGTACGACCTGATGTCCGGACGACTGCGCATTGGCCGCTCCCGGTTCGTAACCCGCGAAGATACCCTGCGCCGCCTTCCCAATGTGAAGGAAGAGGGTCTTCTGGGCGGCGTAATCTACCACGACGGTCAGTTTGACGACGCCCGCCTCCTGATCTCTATCGCACGCACCTGTTTCAACATGGGCGCCTGCCTCCTGAACCACGTCAGGGTGAAATCGCTCGTGAAAAACGCCAAAGGACGCATCACCGGACTTACGGCAAAAGACGAGCTCAGCAACGAAAAATACGAGATCAAGGCGCGTATGGTGGTGAATGCCACAGGGGTTTTTGCCGATAAAATCCTCCGCATGGATACGCCCGGGGCACCCCGCAGCATCAAAGCCAGCCAGGGCATACACCTGGTGCTGGATCAGGAATTCCTTGGCGGGCAGGACGCGCTGATGATTCCCGATACCAGTGACGGTCGCGTATTGTTTATCCTGCCCTGGAAAAACAAACTTATTGTGGGCACCACCGATACCCTGCGTGACAAGCCCAGCCTGGATCCCGACGCGCTTGAAGAGGAAATTGATTTTGTGTTGGATAATGCGGCACAGTTCCTCAAACGCAAACCCACACGCGCCGATGTACGATCGGTTTTTGCCGGCCTCCGACCCCTTGCGATGCCCAAGGAGGGTAGCACCAAAACCAAGGAAGTGTCGCGCAGCCATAAGGTCATCATTTCCAATAGCGGACTGGTAAGCATTGTGGGTGGCAAATGGACTACTTTCCGCAAAATGGGCGAAGACACCGTACTGGCATTCTCCAGGATAAGCGGAACTGCACTTCCTCCCCGCAGGTTCTTCCCCACGGCCTTTCACGGAGCAACACCCCACACCGACGACCCCCTGAATGCCTACGGGAGCGACGCCCCGGCTGTGAAAGCCCTGCAGGGCGAATCGGCTGAATGGGCCCAAAAGCTTCACCCTGACCACCTCTATACCGCCGCTGAAGTGGTATGGGCCATTCGCTACGAAATGGCCATGACCATTGAGGATGTGCTCTCGCGACGCATTCGGCTTCTGTTACTCGATGCCCGTGCCGCGATTGAAGCAGCGCCAACAGTAGCCACCATTCTCGCCAAAGAACTGGACAAAGACGCGCAGTGGGTTCAAACCGAACTGGAAGATTTTTACAAAATTGCGCGTAAATACCTCATCCAAAAACCATGAGCCAAAAGCCCACCTATATCCTCGCCCTCGACCAGGGAACCACCAGCTCGCGCGCATTGCTTATTGACCGTGCCGGACGCGTTCACAGCAGTGCTCAACGCGACTTTAAACAGCATTTCCCGAAAGGGGGCTGGGTGGAGCACGATGCCATGGAAATCTGGGCCACCCAAAGCGCCGTGATGACCGAAGCCCTTGCAGCAAAAAATGTAAACGGATCGCAGATTGCAGCCATCGGCATCACCAACCAGCGCGAAACCACCGTGCTGTGGAACCGCCTCACAGGCAAACCCCTGTACCGCGCCATTGTGTGGCAGGACCGCCGCACCGCTCCGCGCATTGCCGAACTGATAGCACAAGGTCATGAGGCCATGATCACGGACAAAACCGGACTGGTTCCCGATGCTTACTTCAGCGCCTCTAAACTGCAATGGCTGCTCGACCACGTAGAAGGCGCCCGGGACATGGCTGAACGCGGGGAACTGGCCTTTGGCACCATCGACACCTGGCTTGTGTGGAAACTCACCGCAGGTGCCGTTCACGTTACCGACGTAAGCAACGCCAGCCGTACCATGCTTTTCAACATGCACGAGCGATGCTGGGACACCGAATTGCTCGATCTCTTCGATATACCTGAATCGGTACTGCCTGAAGTGCGCTCCAGCAGCGAGGTTTACGGGCATACATCGGGGCAGTTGCTCTACGCCAAAATCCCCATTGCGGGCATTGCCGGCGACCAGCAAGCGGCCCTTTTCGGACAGTGCTGCTTTGAACCCGGAATGGCCAAAACCACTTACGGCACCGGCTGCTTTATGGTGATGAACACCGGCTACCAACCTGTGGTTTCCGATAACAAACTGCTCAGCACCGTGGCCTGGGAAATCAACGGCCAGATGACCTACGCGCTCGAAGGCAGTGTTTTTATCGGAGGAGCTGCTGTGCAATGGTTACGCGACAACTTGGGCTTTGTAGGTCATGCTTCCGAAACAGAGCGACTGGCCACCCAGCTGCCCGACAATGAAGGCGTGTATTTTGTGCCGGCCATGGCGGGTCTGGGCGCACCCCACTGGGACGCTAACGCGCGTGGGGCTTTTTTCGGAATCACCAGGGGCACCACCATCGCCCACATGACCCGCGCCACCCTGGAAGCCATTGCCTACCAGGTGCACGACGTGCTGCGCGCAATGGAGGCTGATAGGGGAGAAGCTTTGCGCGAAATGCGGGTGGACGGAGGAGCAGCCGGCAACAACTTCCTGATGCAATTTCAGGCCGATATGCTGCGCTGCACCGTGGCCCGTCCGGAGAACATTGAATCAACAGCCCTGGGCGCTGCCTTCCTTGCCGGACTTGCCGTGGGATATTGGGAGGATTTGGATACCCTGAAAAAAATCTGGCAAAGCGATCACAACTTTGAAGCGACCATGAACCGGGAGCAATCCGATGAATACCTCCGCTTCTGGCACAAAGCTGTGGAGCGGGCTAAAAACTGGTGCGAATGATATGGATACACTTGTAGCTGAATTTGTAGGAACTTCCCTGCTCCTGGCCATGGGTTGCGGCGTGGTGGCCAATGTGGTGCTCACGGGCACCAAAGGGCATCAGGGCGGTTGGATTGTCATCACTACCGGATGGGCGTTGGGCGTGTTTATCGGCGTGGTAGTCGCCGGCCCCTACAGCGGTGCGCACCTCAATCCCGCCGTGAGCATTGCCCTGGCTGCCGTTGGCTACTTTGATTGGAGCATGGTGCCCGGATACGTGGGTGCACAAATCCTAGGCGCCATGTTCGGCTGCGGACTGGCGTGGCTGATGTACCGCGACCATTTCAACATCACCCCAGAATCGGAGCTCAAATTTGCGCCCTTCGCCACCCGACCGGCCATTCGCAATCTGCCCTCCAATTTTTACTCCGAAGCCCTGGGCACATCGGTGCTGATTATCGTAATTCTTTACGCCACAGAGCCCGCCCTTGCCGACGGAACACCCATAGGCCTCGGCGCCCTGGGAGCACTTCCGGTGGCGCTGCTGGTTTGGGTGATTGGTCTGGCGCTGGGCGGTACCACGGGTTATGCCATCAATCCGGCCCGCGATCTGGGTCCGCGACTGATGCACCAAATCCTCCCCATCAAGGGCAAGGGCACGAGCGACTGGAGCTATGCTTGGGTTCCGATTTTGGGGCCCATTGCAGGAGCGCTGATTGCAGCCGGCATATTCATGTTGCTGAGCGCCGGGAGTATGGTGTGATGAAATGAGTCATGAGCCGATTACGCCCTCTAATCGGCTCATATATGGTGTATATCTGAGCCGAATAATGCGTACATTTGGCTCATGCTTTACAACTGGCAGCTACCTGATTGGCCTGATTTCTCTTACAATGAGGACGAAATTATGGGCAATGTTCTCGCGTACACCGAGCGTATGGGAAGGGTGAGTGGCATGGTGAACGCACTTTCTGATGAAGTTGAAGCGGAGGTGGTTATTGCAGCCCTCCTTGCAGAAGTCGTGAAGACATCAGAAATAGAGGGGGAATACCTCAGTCGGGAAGACGTGATGTCGTCCATACGAAACAACCTCGGCATCAACGCCACTCAGCAAATTGTGAGAGACAAGAGAGCCAATGGAATTGTGAAGATGATGCTTCATGTGCAGAAATCGTTTACGCAGCCCTTGAGCGAATCGGAACTGTTTGCATGGCACTACTTGCTGATGGAAGGCAATCAGTACATCAAGGCAGGGGCATGGCGCTCATCTGCCGATCCCATGCAGGTAGTTTCGGGTGCTGCCGGAAGGGAAAAGGTGCATTTTGAAGCTCCACCGTCAGCGAGCGTGCCGAAAGAGATGAAAAAATTCATCCGCTGGTTCAACGATACGGCACCAGGTGGACAGTCGGCCATCGCGTTTGCGCCGGTACGGTCTGCCCTGGCGCACCTGTATTTTGAAAGCATTCACCCGTTTGAGGATGGTAACGGAAGGATTGGGCGTGCACTGTCAGAAAAAGTACTCTCTCAGCACGCGGGTCGGCCGGTGATACTGAGTCTTTCACAGGTTATTGAATCCAACAAAAAGGCTTACTACGCTGCATTGAAAAACGGACAACAATCGAATGAAGTGAGTGCCTGGCTTCGCTATTTTACCGGTGTCATCAAGGACGCACAGCACGCCGCCGAAGAGCAGATTGCATTTGTGATCAAGAAAACCCGCTTTTTTGACGAACACCGTGAAGCCCTTGAACCGCGCCAGCTCAAAGCGCTCAAAAAGATGTTGGACCAAGGACCTGATGGCTTTGAAGGAGGAATGAGTGCCGGGAAATACTCGGGCATCACGGGCGTATCTAAAGCCACCGCCACCCGCGACCTTCAGGAACTGGTAGAAAAAGGAATCCTCGTTCCGTCCGGTGAAGGCAGAAGCCGAAGGTATTTGTTGGTGATTTGAGTTGTGGAGTGATCGACAACCAAGCTCTACCCCTCCACCTTCACGCTTTTCACATTGTCGCTTACCACCCGCTCAATCAGCATTTGCCGGGGGTCGAGTGCCGCTTTTGCCGGAAGACCTTCAACCGTCATTACATAGCGCGCCGGACTTTGGGTAAGACGCACCCGTTTCCATGCCATGAGGTTCTTTTCCTCCTTGTCGCTGTACACACCAATATCAATCCACTCGTGCAGGGGTTGTTCTGTTTCGTTTCCGAGACTGTCGGCATACAATTTACGCGCTTCAAGTTGAAAGGTAACTTCGTAAAGATCGCCGGAAAGCTTGCGCGCAGTAGCTTCTTTCAAACGAAGGTCGTACAGCGTGATTTGCTTGATCCAATCCTCAACAAGGTACGAAAGAGAATCCGCCACACGGGGCTCAAGGTGACGCAGATAATCGAGCGAGCTCGGGTAAGGCGGCTCTGCGTAGGCATATTCTTCCAAAAATGTTCGGAGCGACGCATTTACGCTGTCTTCGCCAATGTAATCCTGTAAAGAATACAGAATCACAGCACCTTTTCCGTAGTGAATATAGTCCTGATTTTCTACCTTGTACAAGGGCAATTCTTTCACAGCCTCCCCGCTCCGGCCCCTCAGGTAGCGATCATAATTGTATTTGAGGAATTTTTTCATGCGCATGTCGTCACCCTGCAAATCTTTCTTCATCACCATTAAGCTGCTGTACTCTGCAAAACTTTCCGTAAGCATGGTACCTCCTTGCATTTTGGCCGGTATTTCCTGGTGTGCCCACCATTGGTGCGCCATTTCGTGCGCAATAACAGCATCCACGATGTTGTTATCGGTTTCATCTTCGAGGTTGATGATGAAACCCAAACTCTCTGAATAAGGCATGGTTCCCGGAAAAGCCTGTGCAAAACCTGCGTAACGCGGAAACTCCACGATGCGCGCCTGTTTGTGGTAATAGGGCCCGAAATGTTCCTCGAAATACTCAAAGCTTCGCCGAACGGCATCAATCATCATGGCCACATTTACATGGTGCGCGTGGTGATAGTACACCTCAATATCAATGTCGCGGTACTTTTCGCGGGCCACCTCGTAGCGGGCACTCATAAAGCTGTAGAAGTTCTGAGATGGTTGATCGAGTTCGTAGTGAAAGTAACGGCGGTCTCCTCCGCTCCATTCCTTTACCAATGACCCCGGAGCCACGGCAATCTGGTCAGAGCTTGTACTGATTACAGAGCTCACATTTACCCAATCGGCCAGACCATCTGTCAGGTAATTGCTCATACATACATGGCCGCAAGGATACTGCAGCGGAGGCATGCGGTCGCGCTCGGGCAGTCCGTATTTCTTCCGGTCGTTTTTACCACTCAACTCCGCTCCTTCGCTGTAGCCCATGGTGGGGAGAATCTCAAAATTATTGAGAAAAGTTCCATTGCGAACGATGTTGGTATTACCCCTTGTGTTTTGAAACCCTTTGGTGATGTAGGCAGTTTTGATGATCATTCTCAGGCTGTCGCCCGGCTGCAGTGCTTGATTAAGCGCGTAAATCTGAAAACCAAGCTCTTCGTCGTTCAACACAAGGTCGGCATTCGGAATGAGTATTTCATTCTTCCACTGCTGATTCAAATTGAAGTACAGCGAATCAATGGGATGATTGGTTTTGTTCAGAAATTG
Source organism: Cryomorphaceae bacterium (assembly GCA_007695365.1). Classification (NCBI taxonomy): domain Bacteria; kingdom Pseudomonadati; phylum Bacteroidota; class Flavobacteriia; order Flavobacteriales; family Cryomorphaceae; species Cryomorphaceae bacterium. Next base: position 7,626 of record REDV01000056.1, read on the forward strand.
CGCTTCCGCCTCCACATATACATCACGTTTTTCGGGAAAAATGTCAATGTTGTAATGAATGTCTGTGAGCACCGGCAAGTGCCTGTCTTTGTACTGCCTGTATTTCTTTTCGTATTCTACAGACTCCAGCTTGAGCTGCTTGCCACTTTTGTAAGGGTTCAGCACAATGGTATTGTAGTACACCCAACCTGCCACCAGCAACCAGCAAACCCCAACAACTGCAAACGCACGTTTTGCTCCCCCTGTGAAGCTACTTTTTGCCACGAGCCATTTTTCGCGCATACTGCTCACCACGCTGCGGGGCCAGAAGAATCCGGCAATAAAAATCAGCAACACAGCAAACAACACCCAGTAGGCATTGAACCACAAGGTTCCGACCAGCCCCGGACCAAAGCGATTCATGTCTGAATAGAAAATACCCGGTGATTCGCCCGGCAAGAGCATATTACTCTGCCATTCCAAAACACTCATCACAATACTCCAAACCGTAATAAAAAGCAGTCCGATAAAATAACCCACATAACGATTGTTGAGCAGGGTTTGGATGACCACAAAAAGCGCCGCCAGGATGATGTAACCGGGAAGATCATTAACCAGAAAATACACAAGGTACACGTCCAGCTCAATGCGGGTATAACCCCTCAGCAATTGTGAAAGCATCCCTACTAAAATGAATGCAAATTGCAGAAGCACCGCAACACTCACGAGGCTTGCCACCTTTGCAAAAATGCTCACAAAGCTGTGATGCGGGGTGGCATTGATTACTTCGTGAATGTGGCTCATACGGTCGCGCCATACGAGTTCGCCGCTGAAGAAAATAACCACAATAAGGAGAAAGATTCCGGTAGAGCCGTTGATGTCGTCAATGATTTCGTAGGTAACGGGGTAGGTTTGCAGGCCGTAGTATTCATATCCTTGTACCAGGCTGATGACCAACAATAAAATCCCAAAAAGCGCCACTATTTTGAACACCACACTTTTTACAATACTGCGCAGGTTGGCCATGAAAAAGCTGGTGAATTGCAAACGATTAAGCTTGCTGTTAAACTGCGAAAGCACCGTGGGTTTGTCGATCGCAACTTTTTCGTAGTGTGCTACTTCCTGTATTTTAATTTTGCTTTTTCGGCTAAAACGAAGTTTTTCCTGAAAGCGAAAACTCCAGTAGCTTAAAACCGAAATGACAATGCCAAGCGCAAGCCAAAACAAGCGGTTGTAGAGAATGATTCCCTCAAGCGCAGGGCTCAGCGTATTGCGCTCGGCGGGGGTCCAGTACTGCGAATAAACGCTGTAGGTTCTTACCCCGAAGGTATCGGTGATAGCTGCAAGGGTCTTGTTGTCAATATCACTGAGAAGTGTGCCCGATGCGAAGTAAGCCACAATGATGGCCAGCGCACCTACAAAACTGATGATGGTGTTTTTAAACTTATGGGCCAGAAAAAAGATGATGCTTCCGGCAAAAAACATGTTGGGAAGCACAAAGTAGAAGTAGTTGCTGAGCAGGTTGGAAACGTAGAACGGCCCCATTCTTTCGCTGTCCATCCATCCTGCCAACGGACCGATGACACTTCCGAGCCACGCTCCCACAAAAACTCCCAGCAAAGGCAAGGTGCTGAGTAACCAGGCCCCAAGAAATCGCCCCCAAAAAAAGCCGGCTTTGCCAATGGGCAGATGAAAGAGAATCTCATTGAACTGGTTGTTGTGGTCTCGCAAGGCCGCATTGTTGAAAAAGGCTGCCGCGAACAACAGTCCCAAAATGCCCATAATGAGCGTAAACTGGGTCAATACATCGGGGGCGTTGCGGTGCACGTTTCCGATGGCGCCGCCAATCTGCACATTATCACTTGCCACCGCGCCAAAAGCAAACAGGGCAACCATACCGAAAAAGACATAGAGCATCGGGCTTTTAAAGGCCGAGCGCATCTCGAGTTTGAAAAATTCGCTAAACATCTTCGTGGCAGATTCAGGCCGTTACGGCGGGGTTGATTTTCACGAAAAACACATCTTCGAGGTTGGGCTCAACAGACGTGAAACCATCTCCAGGGTGGCTGTCGCTCAACACGTGTATGTGCGGACGACCACCTACCATTTTGTCGCTTATCACGTGGTGCGTGGTTCTGTAGGCATCCACTTCTCCTCGCTCAAGTGCCTTCATCCAAACTTTTCCGCGAAGCTCTTCGAGTACCGAAACCGGGCTACCGCTGTACACTATGCGCCCGAGGTTCATGATGGCCATGGCAGAGCAAAGTTCGCGCACATCATCCACAATGTGGGTACTCAAAATCACCACCACTTCGCGACCTACATCGGCCAGAAGGTTGTGAAAACGGTTGCGCTCTCCGGGGTCGAGGCCGGCGGTGGGCTCATCCACAATAATCAGACGCGGATTGCCAATCAGGGCCTGCGCAATTCCAACCCGCTGTTTCATTCCACCGGAGAAACCTTTTACGCTTTTATTGCGCTGCTCATAAAGATTTACTTTCTGCAAAAGGTACTGCACCAACTCTTTGCGCTCCTTTTTGGCGGCAATACCCTTGAGAATGGCCACGTGATCGAGCAATTGCTCGGCGGTGATGCGCGGATACACGCCAAATTCCTGGGGTAAGTAGCCCAGCACCTTGCGCACCTCGGCAGGTTGTTTCAGAATGTTTATATCGTCTAAAAATGCACTGCCGCTATCGGCCTCCTGCAGCGTTGCCAGCGTTCGCATAAGGCTTGATTTACCGGCGCCGTTTGGCCCCAGCAGGCCAAACATACCATTGCTGATTTCAAGGCTTACATCGTCGAGGGCTTTTACCCCGTTGGGATAGGTTTTGGATAGATTTTCAATGCGCAAAAGAGCCATAAGGGTTGGTTTAAGGTGTCACAATGTAGATGTAAGACGAGGAGAAGTGCCGTTTTACTACACCAAAGGCATAGAATACTGATTAGTGGTGGGGTAGGGTCCACAGTGAGGCATTCGATAGAAAATCATCCTCAAGACACTACAATAGCCACACAATTGTGACTTTAATAAAAAAAATCCGCACGAAGATTTAGTTTCAACCTCCTGCTTGAAAATGAGATGGAGGGTAGTTTGGTGATTAACCACATTGAATTACGAGATTAAACCATCGGGGTACTCTGGCCCGGTAATCTCCTCGTTTTATTCAACAAGCAAAGGCGCTCCTTGCGCGACATGGGCCCGGAAACCGTGGTGGCAGAATTGGGTTAGGGCAAATGGCGACAGGAAAAATTGCAGGATAAGCGGGAAGAACGCTAGCTTCAAGGAGACACCTACCCATATGGGTGATTGGCATGTCCCTTGGCGGCACCACGGGTTATGCCATCAATCCGGCCCGCGACATTGGCCCGCGACTGATGCACCAAATCCTCCCCATCAAGGGCAAGGGCAGCAGCGACTAGAGCTATACGTGGGTTCCGATTTTGGGGCCCAATGCAAGAGCGTTGATTGCAGCCGGCATATTCATGTTGCTGAGCGCGGGGAGTATGGTGTGATGAAATGAGCCATGAGCCGATTACGCCCTCTAACTGGCTAATGATTGAGTTGTATTTGAGTCGATTCAAGTTTAAATTTGGCTCACGAGCCACAACTGGTCATGCCGAGAAAAACGGAAAGCTTTATCCACCGGCGTCGTAGGCATCATCCAGATTCCGGTTGCGGTTTCCGAAACGAAACACCAATCCTCCAGACAAATCACCCTGTACAATCTGGCTGCTCGCTCCTACTCCTACCCCACAACCACTCGCTGAATCGCAGAAAATACCCGCATTACCGTACTGCAAAGGTGCCAGAATACCCACCGAAACACGCAAACCAATCATCTCCGTAAAAAAGTAGTTAAAACCCCCGCGCATGGTAACGGCAGGTCGGATTTCACTGTTTATAGCGGTGGACAAAGGCGTGATTACTCCTATTCCGAGTGCAATCTGCCCGAAGGGATTAAAACCTATTCCATTGTCTCGGCCTCGCGAAACACCCAGTAAAAAGTACTCAATGTTGGCATCGAAAAGACGCTCCCGACCAAACAGCCCGCTCTGCACAAAGTCGATGGTAGATGACTGCCGTGAATATGCAACCAGCAACGCCGAGCCACCTACGCGGTAGCGAAAATCAGCAGAGAATGCGCCCGAATCCTCTACCTTGAGCTTTCCAAACTGATTGTCCACGCGCACAGGCAAGCTGCCTCCAAAGCGATAGCCATAGCTCACTCCTAGTTCCATTTGTGACATTCCAAGCTGTGCGATGAGGGTAAAAATAAGGCCCGCAAAAATGGTCTTTGTATGTTTCATTGTAGCTTTATTTACGAAGCCAATCCAGGCCGATTTTAATACTCCAGAAAGAGGTGGTAAGCAATCCACTACCTTCGGGCAGGTAATGGTATCCACCAGCAATGTGCAAGCCGAGATCATCGCTCAGTGCAATACGAACGCCGAGCTCAGGATTCAGGGCAAATTGCCAGCCTTTTTCACCCACCGAATAAAGGCCAATATCTTCCTGCTGATTTTGATAAGCCACACCAGCACCCAATCTCAGAAAAGGAATCACATCTCCATCGCCGGCAAGATTGTACTGGTTGACAGTTTGAATCGTCAGTATATTAGTGTAGCTCACCATATTGGCGGTGATCGCGCTTGCACCATCGGTTCGGGTAATGCGTCCGAAGTCATGTTCAAAATAGCTCCATCCTATTGCACCACCAAATGAATAGCGATCAGTAATTTGCTTACGTGCCTGATACTGAACATTCCAGAATCCCACGCTGGGCGCAAAATCATGAAACGCTCCATCAGAAAAAGCCAACCCGTAATTGAACTCAGAGTGCCACTGCGACGACGCACTCAAGCTCAGTAGCACCCCCAGTGCAGTTAAAAAACGCTTTGCCATACCTACTTTTTAAGAACTTGTGATTGACTGAACATTTGGCTTAAATTCACTTCAAGACGCGTTGCAATAGAAGCGTCGGAGCCTTGGAGAAAGCCGTTTACCACTCCTTTCCAGGCCACGGGAATTTCCTCTGCCAGGTTGTTTGCGTTGTTCGGATCAGAGAGCGTAACAAAGAGGGTTCCGGTTCGGAAATCGCTGCAAGCCATTGAAGGCGGGTAATACCAACCCCAGCCGCCACCCCAGCCACCGGGGTAATAATCCCATCCTCCCCAATAGCCCCAGCCGCAATCCCAGCAGGGCATAAAGCAAGAAGAGTACTCGGTAGCACTGATCATGGGAAGCATGACCAGGTCTGCGAGCTGCGAAGAGTCAGGCGAAACCCGCTCCCAGCCCAGGTTGATCATGTGTCGCGAGAGCGCCTCAAGAATCAAGTCGTCAAACTTGTGCAGATTGTTATCAGGTTCTCCTTCGCCGATCACAAGCACTGAGTCGGGCAGGGCGAATGTGCTCTTCACCGAAAAGTTGTAATTCACATCATAAGAAGTGTATACAAGATCAAAATCATCTACAAAGTCGTTGGGTGCAGGGCGACATGCTACAAGGCTCAAAAGAACGAAAGCGAAGGCTCCGAAGCGCAAAACCGGGTTCAGTGGCATCATGGTTAAATTAGAATTCGACATAAAACCTATTAGGTTGGCTGATGGTTCAGGTTGCAAATATGTTTTTTTTTCGTGAAATGACCTCATAGTAAATGTCTCCGTTTTCAATAGACATTTATCCCAAATTATGCAATAGGAGGAGCGAGTAGCTCCGAACTACTTGCATGAGTTGCCCCGAAAGCTTTCGCACCAATTGACCTGCCTGCCTTCAAGAACTTATGACGGCACGCGGGAAAAATCTCTACTCAGCCCCGGGCATTGATGGTATTACCGATCTGGACGCAGCACTTGTGCTTGATGTACTGCTCTAATGCGTAACCGAGGCCGAGGGCAGGCGTGCGGCTACCTGCTGTTTTCAAAGCTAAAGACCCGAGCACGGGTAGCTTGATGAAATCTTCAGCAATGAAATCCCTGCCGTCCTGATTTCAACCCATGAAACCTTGAAAAAAAGGTTAATTATCTTACTTTTAGCCTTGAAATAAGAATCACTATGCTGAAAAATGTATTGAAACTCAAATATGAATTCCAGAACAAGGAGGAGATCATACTGCGAGATTTCCTGGCACTTGAGCGCACCCGGCTGGCCAATGAACGCACCTTGCTAACCTATCTTAGAACATCACTGTACATGGTACTCGGTGGTCTGGGTATACTACAATTGCGCGACTTTGAAAACATCCGATGGCTGGGTTTTGTGGCTTTGGGATTGAGCGTAGTCTTTGTTGCCATTGGGGTTGTTCGTTTTTACAATCTGAAGCAGGGGTTGCGTGAGTACTACCAAACCACCGGAAGACCTCAGCCCTAAACCAATATAGCCTACTGATGAGTACCGAAACCCTTATTGTTTTCATTGTACTCTTGCTCACCCTTGTAGCATTTATCTGGGGGCGCTTTCGTCACGACATCGTTGCCATCAGCAGTTTACTTATACTCATCGTCACCGGCAATATTGAACCTGAACGCGCTTTTGAGGGTTTCGCGCATCCTGCTGTAATTACCGTGGCAGCCGTGTTGATAGTAAGCGCCGGATTAAAGCACTCAGGACTTATTGATGTGATCGGGAAACTTCTTACACGCATTGGAGACAAACCCACTCTACAGGTAGCAGCCTTGTGCGCGATGGTTTGTGTGGCCTCCGCCTTTATGAACAATGTGGGTGCACTTGCCGTGCTCATGCCCGTGGCCATACACATGGCCCGTAAAAGCGGGCGTCCACCATCGCTTCTACTGATGCCTCTTGCCTTCAGTTCATTGCTGGGTGGCATGATTACGCTCATCGGTACACCGCCTAACATTATCATTGCTGCTTACCGCGGAGATGAAGCGGGGAAATCTTTCTCCATGTTTGACTTTGCGCCAGTTGGGATGGGTTTGGCCATTGTCGGACTACTTTTTATTGTGCTCATTGGATGGCGGCTCATACCCCGAAGAGAGGGTGCGGGCAAAAACCAGCTCAGCTTTGAAATTGACGATTATATCACCGAAGTGCGGGTTACCAAAGACTCAAAAATTCTTGGTCTGAACGTGAACGAATTAAACGATACGAGCAAAAGCGAAGTAATATTGCTGGGGTTTATTAGAGACAATCGGCTGATGCACGCACCCAGTAAGTGGAACAAACTACGCGAAGGCGACATTCTGATTATTGAAGCCGATTCGGATGAGCTGAAGAAGTTTGTAAACGATTCGGGTACAGAAATGGTGGGCACCGATTTGCTGAGAAAAGATGCGGAGGGATCTGACGAACTGCGCGCTTTTGAGGTGGTGGTGATGAACGATTCACCCATTGTAGATCGCACAGCTTCGGGCCTTCAGTTGCGCGAACGATACGGGGTAAACCTGCTCGCACTTGCACGCAGCAACATCCAGCGACGCAAACGCATTGACCATATGCAATTCAAGCCCGGTGATGTACTGCTTATACAAGGCTATGCACAAGGTATTGATGAAACAGTTGCTGAAATGGGTTGTTTGCCCCTGGCGGATCGCAACTTTACCATCGGTAAAAAGCAGAATATCATCCTTGGCGTAGGTATTTTTGCAGCAGCCATCGCCACAGTATTGCTGGGTTGGCTGAATGTTGAAATCGCCTTTATGGGTGCGGCGCTCGGAATGGTTCTAACACGTGTTCTTCCCATACGACATATCTATACGAGTGTAGACTGGCCGGTGATTGTTTTGCTCGGAGCGATGATTCCCGTAGGTGCGGCACTGGAAGACAGCGGAGGGGCAGAATACATTGCCTCGCTGATGCTGGATGTAGGACATCAACTCCCGACCTGGGGATCCATCGCTGCTCTGCTCGTCACTACCATGTTGCTGAGCAATGTCATCAACAACGCCGCCACTGCTGTGCTGATGGCGCCCATAGCCATCGGTTTGGCGTCGGGGCTCAACCTCAGCAGTGATGCCTTTCTCATGACTATTGCCATTGGTGCATCGGCCACCTTTCTCACTCCCATCGGGCACCAAAGCAATACCTTGATTATGGGCCCCGGGGGCTACAAATTCCGGGATTTTCTCAATATGGGCATCCCGATGACCATCCTCGTCGCAGCACTGGCGGTTCCGCTCATTATGTATTTCTGGCCAGCTAATCTCTGACCCATATACTCACCGACACCGAATTGGATATTTTTTAACGTCCCGGCCTTTCATGCCCCTATCGCAACAAAAAGCGATCATATTTCTGAGGCACTTGCGCTTTCACCTCTAATTCTGTTCCAGTTACCGGATGCACAAAACGAAGCATTTCTGAATGCAGGAAAAGCCCCTTTCCTCGGAGGGTAGATTCGCCTGCGTACCGAAGATCACCCAACACAGGGCAACCCAATGAAGCCATGTGAATCCGCAATTGGTGTCGTCTGCCCGTATAGGGAACCAGACGCAGCAAATGAAGCTGCCCAAATCGCTTGGAATCTAATGAATACACAACCTCGTAGGCCGAATGGGCCGGTTTTTCGGCGATTGGGAGATGTATTTCGCCTTCGGGATTTATACTCCCGGCCACCACGGCCACGTAACGCTTTTCAATCTGCCGGTCCTCAAACATTTTATTCAGCGCTGCCAACGTCTTTTGCGTTTTGGCCACCAACAAGGCCCCGCTTGTGGGAAAGTCCAAACGGTGAACCGGCTCCGGGTGCAGCAGGGCATCCGGCATGGTGGATTGCGAAAGATTACCGGGCAGTGCGTTCTCCAGCGTACGACGTTGGTTTCCACTTACAGCGATTCCGGCGGGCTTCACAACGACCGCGAGGTATTCATCTTCGAAAAGCACCTCAAGCTTCAGCGCAAATTGCGGCTTGTTAACCACTTCCGGACGGCGTAGCTCAACGCTTTCACCACCATGAATCCAGCGACCGGTGTCTGCCACTTCACCATTTACAAGCACCCAACCGCGGTCAATGGCTTTTTTCATGCCCTTGCGCGAGGGTATGGCCTGAAACCAACCCGCACAGATATCCGAAAGCCTGCGTGGCTCAGCTAAGGGCGGCACATGGTATTGTTCTGGTTGAGGCAATGGTATTCTGCAATTTGATTGCGAAAGTTGCGCACTGGAGAGTAGTAGAATATGGAGGGCTTGGAGGTGGTGTAACAAAAAGCGTGTAAAAAGCAGCCGAATCTTCTGGTGGTTTTTCAAAGTTAAAGATTTTATTGGTGTGGTAAGTCCTGAAAGGAATCATGCCAGGAGTTTTTCACGCACTTTGACCATGCCTCAGAACTTTGTATTTTTGACATGATTTGTCAAAAAACAAGAAAACGTGTCTGCACACAAGAACATAGAGAGCTTTGGTGAAACCATCAGAAGGCTGCGCAAGGAACGGCGTCTACCCTTGAGAGCGGTGGCTACCGGGTTGGGAATTGACCAGGCGGTGTTGAGCAAGATTGAGCGCGGACAGCGGCGTGCAACCAGAGATCAGGTAAACGCTCTTGCTGACTTTTTCGAAGTCAACCGGAAAGATTTAGCCACGTTGTGGCTTACGGACAAACTGGTGTATGATTTGGCTGAAGAAGATCTCGGGCCTGAAGTACTGCAATTGGCAGCGGAGAAAATGGCCGTTTATGTACAGAGCAAGGGCAGTTTGGCCGGACTAACATCGGATATAGTCAAGGTATTGCGAAAAGATGGAAGGGTTGCAAAGGCTTGGATATACGGCTCAACCGCTACCCTTCAAGCCAAACCGGAAAGCGACGTGGACATCATTGTAGAATTGAACGATGCGAAAAAATACTCGATGTTCGACTTGCTCGATATTGCTCACATCATCGAGCAAAAAATCAACAGGAAAGTTGATCTGGCTGAAAAAGGCCAGTTGAAAGATTTTGCATTCAAGACGGCAAGGCATCAACTTCAAAAAATCTATGGATAAGCCCACCCCCAAAGAAAGATTGGAGCATGTGCTGGAAGCTATTCGTCTTATCAGATTGTTTGTGGCCGACGTATCTGAAGAACAATTCCTGCAAGACGAAAAAGTGCAGAGCGCTGTGCAATACCAATTTCTGATTATTGGTGAAGCCATTAAGCACATTGACGAAGAAATGCTGGCTCGCTACGACTATCCATGGCACATCCCCCGCTCTTTCAGAAACTTTATCATTCACGTGTATCATGGCATCAAACTGGAGCGGGTGTACTACGCAGCGCATGACCTCGACCAACTGGTAAGTGTCATCAAGATGATGGTAAAGTCCGAGTACCGGTAATTAGAGGCAAAGTGCAACTGGCGCAATCACTTTTCCTAATTTCGGGGCTTAACACCCAAGTGCCAAAGCCATCATCAAAAAACTCCGTTTATGACCGTTGACACAACCCCACAACTCAATGAATCTCAAATTCGGGAGCTGATTGATAGGAGCGAACTGTTTGCGCTTCGCCGCCAGTTAATGGAACTTGACGCCCTGGAAGTAGCCCGACTGATTGACGAATTACCTGCGGAACTCGATGTGGTTGTATTCAGGCTGCTGCCCCGCGAAGAAGCTGCTGAGACCTTCCAGTTGATGGATGCCGACAAGCAGAAATCATTGATAGAGGAGCTGGCAACCAGGCAACAACTGCTGGCCAACCTGCTCAACGACCTGAATCCCGACGACCGCACCGCGCTGTTGGAGGAAATGCCCGCCGCTGTTACCCAGCGCCTTTTGCGCATGCTGGAGCCCGAAAACCGAAAAATAGCCACCCAACTTCTCGGGTATCCCGATGAGAGTATCGGTCGTCTGATGACCACCGATTTTGTGGCGGTAAGGCCCGATTTTACTATTCGTCAAACCCTGGAGCACATTCGCAAATTTGGCAAGGACAGCGAAACGCTCAACGTGATTTACGTGACCGACGAAAACTGGAAACTGCTCGACGACCTTCGGGTACGCGAAATCCTGCTGGCAAATCCTGAAGAACGCATTCAGGACTTGATGGACGAGAAATTTGTTGCACTCGAAGCCAGCGAAGATCAGGAAAACGCCATCCGCGTGTTTCGCGACTACGACCGCGTGGCCCTGCCTGTAACCGACTCACGCGGAATTCTGCTGGGTATTGTAACGGTGGACGACGTGCTCGATGTGGCCGAAGAAGAAGCCACCGAAGACTTTCACCGCTTTGGCTCGATGGCAGCAGGAGTGTTGAACCCCTTAAAAAGCAGGATTTTTGAGATTTATCGCAAACGCGTATTCTGGCTCTCCGTGCTGGTGTTTATGAACGTGTTTTCCGGTGCGGCGATTGCATCTTTTGAGGAAACCATAGCAGCCATGGTATCACTGGTTTTTTTTCTGCCTTTACTTATTGACAGCGGCGGAAACGCAGGAGCCCAATCGGCCACCCTTATTATTCGCGCCCTTGCTACCGGTGAGGTAGAAATGAAGCACTGGTTAAAACTCATGGGGCGCGAGTTGGTGGTTGCTTTGCTCCTGGGGCTTACGATGTCGGTGGCAGTGGCTTTGGTAGCGAGTTTTCGAGCTCCGGAAATCATTCTGGTGGTGAGTCTTACCATGGTGTCTATTGTGATTACCGGTAGTTTGATTGGGCTCACCCTGCCTTTTGTTTTCACCCGCTTTGGAGTAGATCCTGCTACGGCCAGCGCTCCGCTGATTACCTCGCTGGCGGATATCAGTGGTGTGATTATCTACTTTTCGATGGCCACATGGTTGCTGGCGAAGTAGTGCACAAAAAACCCCCCGAAAGCAAGCCTCCGGGGGGTTGAAATGCTTCAATCACTGATTAATCACAATCTACTTCTCTCAAGAGATCCAGATGGATTCCGTAGAAGTTAAAGGCAGAAACAGTAACCATGAGCTGGTCGCCTTTGTACGTGTTGAATAAGCCTGGAGCAGGGTTGTTTGAGGGCGGTGTATTCATGTAACCCTGAATTTTTACAGATTCACTCTTTTCTGTATTCAACATAAAGCCTTCGTTGAGCGTAATGGTAATGGTTACCATACCACCCATAACCTCTGAGAGGTTAACAGTTCCGGCGTTGTGGTGCTGACCTGCATAAAGAATCACATCACCGGCCTCATAAGGCGTGTATGTAGCCCAGTTACCTTTTGGGCGGTAGCGGGGTCCATCGGCCCAGGCAGTCTCATCCTGGTAACAAGGGTCATCTTCATCATCACAAGGCACCAGATCATAGCAGAAGGTAAGGTTGCTGAGCCCGTAAGGCGTGCCCGTATTAGGGTTGATTGGCGCGGTAATGCCCGCGTCGCTGCTACCTCCTTCGGGATAGTAGTACACGTGAGCACTGGGGCCGCCCTTTACGATTACGGCCATGTCACCAATACACAGTTCACCATCGGGATCGGTATAGCTCCAGTTTACATGGATACCATCTGTCGACACGTCAAACCCGGCTGGCCACTCACCTTCAAAAACACCACCTTCGTAGTCAATTTTCCCGCTTGAGAGCGAATAATCACCCGCTTCTTCACACGTTACATTGCCTCCGGGATTCTCTCCGGTGATCACTACAGGAGGAAGTGCCATCGATTTGGCAACAGGAGTCGAAACACCACTCTGAGGATTCAGAACTTCGTCTCGATCTTTAGAACAAGCAACAGCTATGGCAGCCATTGCGAAAAACAAAACCGCTTTTTTCATTTTCAATTGAATTAGTTAGAATTTTAATTAGCCCAACTCTTCGATAAAAAGAGATAATACAAAGATCAGTAAAAGTATTTGTTCGACGAATGGCTTTAATTAGGTTTTTAAATGACCAAAATCAACACGTTCAAGTCCAATTCTTCAAAAGCTGCATGAATACTATAAAAGTAGAAAATACTATTTACCACACATGAGGAAAAAACTCTAAAAATCAGGTGAAAACACTCCCAATATGTCATTAAACTTGAGAGATTATTGCTGAAATCCGGAACATAACGAGATACACCTTCGCTTTCGAATACTTTTGGCAAACAAAGCTTGATGTCGATTGTAATTTTGCGGTATGTTCAAAATAGCTTGGTCACCCATCTATCATCACCCGCTTCCCGACGGGCACAAATTCCCGATGGAGAAATACAGCCTGCTTCCCGAGCAGTTGGTGTATGAAGGAACCGTGTCTGAAAGGAGCTTCTTTACCCCGGAAAGGGTAGCTGAAAAAGACCTCTTGCGGGTACACGACGAAAACTACTGGCACCGGCTGAAGAACCTTGAACTCACCGCTCAGGAGCAGCGCCGCTCCGGTTTTCCGCACTCACACCAACTGATTGAGCGCGAGCAATGCATTATGCAAGGCACCTTGCAAGCTGCCCGTTTTGCCATGGAATTCGGCGCGGCCGCCAATATTGCCGGAGGAACGCACCACGCCTACACCAACCGCGCAGAGGGCTTTTGCCTGTTGAATGACATCGCCATTGCGGCCAGATTTCTGCTCGATCAGCAGCTGGCCACAAAGGTATTGGTGGTAGATCTGGATGTGCACCAGGGAAATGGCACCGCTGAGATTTTTCGCAATGAATCCACAGTTTTCACCTTCAGCATGCACGGGCGCGACAACTACCCGCTGCACAAAGAACAAAGCGATTTGGACGTTCACTTGCCCAAAGGCATTCAGGACGATGCCTACCTCAAGCTCCTTCGTCAACACCTGCCCCGTATTATGGACTCCTTTCAACCCGACTTTGTGTTTTACCAATGTGGCGTGGATGTGCTGGCCTCTGACAAACTGGGTCATCTCGGATTGACCATACAGGGCTGCCGCCAACGTGACGCAGAAGTCATTTCGCGCTGCCATCAACATAACTTACCGCTGGTGATCAGCATGGGAGGAGGCTACAGCGAGCGGATTGCCGATATTGTAGAAGCTCATGCAAATACCTATCGGCTGATTGCCGAAACATACTTTTGAGAACAGGCTAAAAGTCTGCGCGAAGGGTGATAAACATGTTGCGTCCGGGAGCTACCAAGCCCGAGCTGTATGGCCGGTAGCGCTGATCGGTGATGTTCTCTACTCCGGCTGTTACTGAGAACTTTTCGAGTAAGCGAATCATTGCCTTAAAATTCAAGGTGTACCACCCCGGGGAGTAGGGATTACCATTGTTATCGGTGGCGTAAATAAAGGGTTTTTGCCGCTCTTCCTCGTTGAGGTTTTCAAAACTCACCTGGGCGCTATACACCGCGTAGAGCTGCATCATCAGCTTTTCCTTTCTAAAGGTAAGTCGTGTAATTCCAAAGGCTGGCGCGGCGTGTCGCGAGCGCGAAACATCACCATTTTCCATTTCTTCCTCACCCCGCTGGAAGTTGTAATTCGAAGTAAGACTGAAACCTCCCGGAAGCTTGAATTCCGCACCCGCATTAAACCCGAAAACGGTACCGAAGGCCGCATTTTGAATGGCAAAAACCTGACTCATTTCGCCGTTGAACACGATGCTGTCCTGCCCGTTTACCTGAAATGCCCTGCGCACCATCGCATTGTCGAGGTAGGTGTAAAATGCGGTGAAATCGAGTTTGAGCACATCGCCAAAAATTCGCGAAACATTCAGCTCGGCATTGTAAGCGTATTCTGCCGTGAGGTTGGTGTTGGGAACGATGACTTGTCCGGCGGTGAAATCAAAAATCTTCCCGATGTCATCTACATTGGGAGCCCGAAAACCCGAGCTGAGGTTGGCGCTGATTTTCCACTGATCGGTAGGTCTGTACACAGCGCCAATGCTTCCGTTGGTGGCGCCATTTTGAAGTCTTGAACTGGTAAAGTCAAAAGGGAAAAACTCAAGGTGACGGGTAAAGTCAGAGCGAATGTTAAAGCCATTTACCCTGGCACCGGCCTGCATCAGAAATTTTTCTGAAAGAGGGTACTGGTAATTGAGGTAGGCGGCGTAGCTGCTCCATTGCGAATCCGGATAGCGGTCGGGAACAGCCATGGGGTTACCGTTGCGTATATCCACGGCCGACGCTGTTGACTGCACATCATTCAACACATATTCCACCCCGTAGAATAGTTGGTGCTTGTTGATTTTCTTCTCAAAATCCAGGTTTACGGAGTAGGCCTGAACTTCTTCCAGTTGTGTGCGCAAGCGGTGATGGTTGAAGCGTCGGTCAATCCGGCTTTCCTCAAAATACTGGTGTGCCAGTCGCAGGCTCATACCGTCGTACAGAAACGTGGGTTGCGTGTGCGATACGTGCAGGTTGTTCATCATCCATACCTGAGGTCCGTAATTCCACACAGCCGAGCGCGGTAAACCGTTACCGGTGGTTTCAATGAGCCGGTCGTATCGCGGAAAGCCGGAGGTTTCTGAATAATGAAAGCCGTACTGAAAATCCCAGTGCTCGTTGGGCTTGAAACGGATTTTTTGCATCATGTTGACTTGTGAGTAGCCCGAAGGCGACTGCACCAGAGGGTCGGGATTCTGCACCACGCGATCAACGCTGTCAATGCGCTGTACGGTGTAGTGCTTGAGGTACTCCTCGGGGCCGTGACGCCCCATTCTCAGGTCACCAAATTCAGAGTACGTAAAGCTCGTAACCGACGCCCATTTTTTCCAGCCTACATTCACGTCGAAATGATGGGTGGACTCATTATTGGCCGATGAAAAGCGGCTCAGGGCTTTTCCCTTCACGAGGACTTTGTCGTTGGTTGAGAATTGCGGCGCAAGGGTGGCAAAGGCCATTACCCCTCCAATGGCATCGCTGCCGTACATGATGGAACCCGGGCCAAAGAGCACTTCGGTGTTTTCGATGGCAAGCGGATCGAGTGAAATAACGTTTTGGAGATTGCCCGACCTGAAAATAGCCGTGTTCATTCGCACGCCATCCACGGTGTACAGCAGTCTGTTGGCCGAAAAGCCCCGAATCATCGGGCTTCCTCCTCCTTGCTGGCTTTTCTGGATAAATACTTCGCCCGATGAACCGAGCAAATCGGCGGCGGTTTGCGGATTGTAGAGGGCAACATCCCGCGCTGTAATGGATGTTATACGCGACGGAACGTTTTGCGCAGGCTGGCTCCACCGGGTTGCCGACACCACTACCTCGTCAAACTGCCTGACCGTGGACTTCAACAGAATCTCTCCGCCTACCTCATTAAGTGCAGTATAGTTGGTGATTTCCGTTCTGTAGCCCAATCGCCTCACCACAATTTGCCGCGTGCCGCGAAAAGCCGAAATATCAACTTCTCCTTTGGCGTTGGTGGTTTCCAATACCAGAGGAGCATCACTCATCAGGGTCACCATCTCCAAAGGCTCTTCCGTTTCGCTGTCCAGAACCTTAATGATCTGGCCGTGAACATGGGACCAGACGCCCCCCATCCCCAAAAACAAGAGCATCAAAACAAGTCTAATCCTGCGCAGATTGAGCACTTCATTAGGTATGAAAGTCAACACAGAGAGAAACACACTTAACGGGAAAGTTTTCAAGAGAGGAAAATCAGCGTATTCAAAAGCAAAAACCGTGCTGAAAAACCCTCGTGAACACTTGGTTCTGTTGTGTGTTGTATAACTATCTTTGTTACACACTTCAAAAAACATTACCATGGCACAAATCACACTCAAAGGAAACAGCATAAACACCATTGGCAACCTACCGCAAAAAGGACAAACCCTGCCTGATTTTCAGCTGGTGCGTAAAGACCTGTCGTCAGTTTCGGCAGCCGACTTCAAGGGCAAGAGAGTCGTTTTAAATATTTTCCCGAGCATTGATACCGGCGTTTGTGCCACGTCAGTGCGCAAATTCAACGAAAAGGCAGCACATCTCAACAACACGGCCGTGCTATGTGTGTCACGCGACTTACCCTTTGCCCAGGCGCGATTTTGCGGCGCAGAAGGAATTGAAAACGCAGAGACCTTGTCTGATTTCCGCACCGGTGAATTCGGCAAAGCCTTCGGCGTGGAAATGACGGATGGCCCCCTTCAGAATCTTCACTCCAGAGCGGTTGTTGTTGCCGACGAAAATGGTGTGATACTGCATACTGAACAGGTAAACGACATTGTAGAAGAACCCGATTACGATGCAGCGCTGGCTGTTTTGAAATAAGCTGGAGACAGGGCGCGTACCCAGCAGTGCATAGGCAATTCAGGTATGGCAAAACCAATGGCCTGGCAGTCTTTGCGCTTTTAACGCACCATCGTCACATCGCCCTTCACTTCATGCCTTGTGCCGTCGAGCTGAAAAACCTCGAGGTAGTAACCAAACACGCCTGCGTTCAACTCGCGGCCATTCTTGGTGCCGTCCCAGCCTTTGCTTTGATCGGTGGTAGAAAACATCTCTTCGCCGTAGCGATTGTACACCACAAAATTCATCCGGGTGATGTTGCTGCCGCGCACAAACAGCACGTCGTTTACACCATCGCCATTGGGTGAAAACGAGTTGGGGATTCCAAAACCAAAAGACTCCTCTACAAAAACGGTAACGGTATCAGACGATTGACAACCTCCTGACTGTTCATAAAACACCACAAAAGTGGTGGTTTCGTTGAGTGGATAGGTGGTGGTTGCCGGGCACGAAAAGCAGGTTACATCTTCAAAAGGCTGCCAGATAAAGTTGCCGGTTCCGTTGCCGGCAATGGCGCTCAGCGTGGTTGTAGTTCCCTGGATGATGGTTTGATCGGGCCCTGCGTTTACGTTGGGCGGATTGACCACGGTAATTTGCTGGGTGATGCTGGTGCTGCTGCCGTTGGCGTTGGCTACGGTAAGGGTAACGTTGTAGATGCCTGTTTGATCGAGGTAGCAGATATCGGTTGGGCTGAATTCCTGAGAAATGGAGGTGGCCGCACCTTCAAAGGTCCAGAAGTACTCAACGGCGTTGCTGCTTGTGTTGGTAAAATCGTAGCATTGCCCAAGGCAAACGATGGGTGTATAATCAAAGTTGGCAATGGGGCCGCAGCCTTCTACAACGGCAACCATTTCTGGAAAAGTCTCTGTGAAAGTTAAGCCATCGAGGGTTACTTCCAGAATCACATCATAGGTACCTGGCTCCTGATAACACACATTACCCGGGTTTTGAGCGGTTGATGTGGCCGGCGCTCCTCCGGGAAACGTCCATAGCCAGCTCACTTCTTCGGCGTTGGCTATTACACCATCATCCGAGAGATTGGTGTAGGTCAGGCAATCACCATCGCATGCAGTGGGCGTTGAAACTGAAATATCCAGTTCGGGAACAAGAATAATCTCCTCAGGATTACGAATAAACTGGAGCGTTATAATGTCGTTTCCGGGAAATCCAATGTATTCACCTTTCGTATAGGATGCAACGTAGTGATTGAAGTCCTGTGAGTACCAAACTATGATCGTGTCCACAAAGGTGATGGCCGCTGGACCCAGGTCTATCACTTGTTCGTTCACCGTCCGCACTCTGACCACATCTTCGAGGGTAATGTGGGGAAGAATAAGCGTACCGTATCCATCGAATTCAAAGGTGCTCTGACCTGTTCTGGTGTCCTCCTCGCCGCTGGCATCATTGAAACCAGTCGCCAACCAGTTATCAGCTGCTACATCCCCAAAATTCATTGGAAAAGGGTAAGTCAATCGGGGTATAGAGTAATCTACCTTTCCAAAACCTTCAATAAACTGTCCCTCAAGCGCTACACCCTGTGCGCCCAAGGAGTAATAGTTCTCTCCTGTACTGAAACTGCCGTTTGAATATCCCTGTCCTCTTTCAACCCAGTTGCTATTGGGGTAGTCATTTGGAAACAAACCCTGAGAGACAGGAATGTACTCGTAGAGCAACTGAATGCCGTCTACATATTCTGAAAAATCCCAGACCAAATCGGCCCCGCCCCCGGTGATGGGAAGCGGCTCAGCCATATCGATGAAGCTCGTGTAATATACTTCATCACCAATAGACGGGTAATGATCCGCTAAAGAAAGCGTAAACTGAGCGTGGAGCGCATTGCCGCAAATCAATAATCCAGCGAGGAGTAGGTGTTTCATTTGGTTCATGACGCGCAAGATAGGCAGTTTCTGGTAATAGAGATTTTCCATCATCAAGCAAAAACGCGGCACCTTGCTCCTGTCAAAAAGCTTTCGCCACCTTGCTCGCAATTGTTTGGCTGACGAAAAAAAAGAAAAGAGGTTGCAATGATGCAGTCAACAACCTTGACCTAAAAACGGAAGAAGAAAAACACTGCGCCCTCTTCGGGTCGGCGTGTATCGCAGTGACCGATAATCTGCCGGCGCATGGTGAGTACGCGTCCGCTCTCAATGTAACCAATGGTGTTGCGCGCGTTGTTCATCACGCGTCCGTCTTCCACAAATCCGAGCGCGTTGCCGGCGGCATCCAACACCCGTCCTGTTTCAACCCTGCCCAGCACCTTGTGTTCTCTGTTCAGCACCTGGTTGCCATCAATGTACCCAATAACTTCGCCCGAATTCAGGCGAATTTCTCCGTTGTCGATGGTGGCCACAGCGTTTGAGCCGCCAAACATTACCTGTGCCTGAACTGATGTAAGCATCGATGTATAGAAACCGAGCACAATGACAAAGACTAATTTCATTTTTCAGAGTTTTTGTAACCAGCGGCATATACCATGCCACCACCCAGAGGGTGCAATGTACCAAATGCCAGAGCAACCGGCAAATCGCACAAAATACCAAACGGATGTCACGAACCGGCCAAAGTATAGAGCACAATTACCAAAACTATGTCATACAGCAATTTAGACCAATGGCGAAACCCAACATGCAAGCGCTATGACTTTCTGCCAATAGCAAATAGGTTAATCCCGGTTTGCTCAAAACGGATTTGCTCACAGCGCGAATTGAATGCCGATTCGAGAAAAAGCCGATGCATATCCTCTTCTGTCCGGTGAATGAGCTTCCAATCAAGCACGTAATCCATCAATGCACGCGTCTCATTGGCAGGGTGAAAATTCCCAAGAATTACTCGACCTCCTTTTTTCAGTTTTCCGTAAATGAAGTTGAGCAGATTAACAACAAACTTATCGTTGAAATAGTCTATTAATCCTATTGAATAAATAATATCCTGAGGTGGGAGGTTGAGCTCACTTCTACCCAATGCCAGATAGACCAGGTTTGCGTTGGTAAGCTTCAGGCAGTTCTTCAGGCGAGGAGTAGTACGGGCGGAAATATGAGCAAGCGCCTCAAAATCAATATCCACACATGTGCACTGGAGTTGATTAGGATCATTCATGTTGGCATAAACATCAAACAGCTCCGCAGCGGGGCCACAGGCCAGGCTGGTCACTCTTGTTAACTCACCATTGCGTTCTTTCAGTGTAGCGGTAATTTCTTCTACCATCAGTCCACGTCTGTTCTGTACCGCTTTGCCGGCCGACTGATCAAGAAAACATTGATCCAACAATTCACCCAAACGGCCAGAACCTGCAGGGCTGTTCTTGTAAATCTGATCGATTGTAAGGTAATCTCCGGCGTAACCGCGAGGCTTCGCGTACATTCTATCACCCAATTCCGACAACGTGAGATACGGTAACATAGCTTGCTGCACCCTGGCACCGATATGCGCCCGTTGGCTTAAGTTAAGTGTGCTTTTATCACCAATGAGTTGATTAAGCTCAGTTACAAAATTCGAGAAACCTTCTCTCAACTTCAGTGTTGTTGACTCTTTTACCCCGTTGTCCGACTTAATGGCTTCCTGATCAGCATGAAAAAACCCCTCTTGTAACGCATTAATCATTTGATAAATCCGTGATTCGCTATCACTGCAAAATTCTGTATCCGCGGCTTTCGATTGCAGGGATTGAACCAATGCGTTTGCTTTGCGAAGTCTGGTGGCCAGTGTTACTGCAAATGCTTTGTAAAAGGTTGATCTGGCACACTCATCTGTGTCGAGATGTTGGCTTAATACCTCAGCAGGTAATACGAGCAGCATGGTGTTTTCACGTGCACGCACATCTGCCGACGCCATTTGTCCGTCAATAAAGCTTACCTCTGAAAAACATTCTCCGGGTCCGAGCAGGGTAACCTCCTGGTGGGAACCCGGTAGTTTAACCTCCATTAAACCGTGAATTACCACGTACATAGCACCTGGTAGTTCGCCAGCCTTTACAACTAACTCACCTTGAATAAGCTGTTGCTCAATGGCATTACTCAACACCCACCCAATATCCTCTTTTCCTAGTTCACCGATAAAAGTAAGGGCTGAAAAAACCTGTTGCTGATTCATTTGTGTACATTCTTTCGCGACAAAAATAGTATTACTGCCACGCAATCGTAACGCCTATGTAATCAAAACATCAGCAGTCGACTATGAATGTTTTCCCCAAACGGCAAATGATTTTGGTTGTACCATTCAAAGAACCGAAAAAACCCGGCTTCATTGTCGTTTTTAAAAGCCTCGAATGCCTCTGGATCACCGGCTCTGAACAAAAAATAGTTGTAGTACTGAAAGAGCCCTTGCTCCATCATCCGTGCGTGAAAGGGGAACAACACAAAGGGGTAAGTCTCCTGCTTGTTGTCCTCGCCCAGCATCCAGTGTTCTATAAATGCAGTGCGCAATTGATGGATTCCTTCAAGGTCAATACTACCGTCGTCATTGTAGTGAATACTTCCGATGGCCATGGAAAGCGACACCACACCCTCAAAAGGCAAACGGAAGAGTTTAGCCATTTCTTCGGCACTTGATTTTTTCAGGTTTTTGAGGTCCTCCAGCGATACGTTGATGGTAAAGCCCTTTTGGGTGAGATGGAGGGTTTGAGCAGTATCGCCTTTGTTTTCATGCACATCGTTGTACACTTCAAAAAGCAGCGCGCTGATTTCATTTACGCGCGGAGTATTGAACTCGAGGTTCAGAAAAATTTCTCCGTAAAGCAAGGCCCAGATGCGCTCTTGGGTACCGTCGAAAAATTTGGCAGCCCAGTAGTAGTTAGATGCGTGGAGCGGATCTGCGGCAATCCCTTGCTCCCAATAGTACAGAGCCTGCTCAAAATTGGCGTCTAGCTTTTCTACAACACCAAGTTCCAGGTAAAGACTCCCCGCGTTGGGGAATTTCTTAAGCCCTTTGTGATAGGTTTTACGCGCTTTGTCGCGATTACCCATAAGGCTGTATGTATTGCCCAGCATTTTATACTGGAGCGGGTCGGAGCCGTCGCGGCGCTGAACTTTTTTGAGGATTTTTTCGGCCCGGGCATAATCCTCCATAATGTAGTATGCCAACCCTATTTCATAGTCGTACAACCACTTGTTGAAAAGCTTTTTAGCGTCTTCCAGCAATTCGATGGCGCGAACAGGCTCGCCCTCTTCCATCAGGGCAATGGCCATTCGGGCAAGAGAATCTGCATGCATTTCGCGCTGGCTCTGGGCTATTGAACCCTCAGCAACAAGCAGAAAACAAACAAGTATGGCAAATGCACACCGCGGCATGTCTGCAAGGTACGAAATTGAGCGGAAGCGCTTCGCCTCAATCCAATATTGGTAGGTCTTGAGGTTCAGCTAAGCAAGCTAATGCCCGATATAAACGGTGATATTGGGATCCGTAACCATCGGCCGGGTTCTTCTCTGGCCTTCAAAATCCCAATCGTGATGGGTGTAAAGTGCAATGTTATCGGGCAATGGCACTCCGGTTTGAGCATCGTAGGTTACCCAATTGTCTTCGCTGGGGTAATATACCTCCAGCAGGTAATGCGGCGTGAGGTTCAACCCCATAAAGGTGCGAACTGTACGGCAAGGTACACCCAGATGCCGAAGGATGGCGGCCGGCAAATGGGTAAAGCCGATGCAATTGGCTACCCTGCTTTCATAGGCATCTGTGGCAGAGGGCAGCGCCGAGGGGTCTCCCCAGGAGAGTCGTCCGCCCGTGTAGCGAATGACCAGCCAAACCAACTCGTGTTGCAGATTAACCTGTGCCGATTTCAAGAGCGAGTCGGCAAGGTTGACGATGGTTGGATGGCTGCTGTTAATGTACCTCGAAGGACGCGTATACAGCGCAATCTGTTCGGGGACGTACGCAAGCGGATAAGAATCATCGGGCTTTGGAAGCTCGCTTTTTACCTCAATTCTGAAGTGAAGCACCGCACTGCTTTCGCGCTCAACATTCAGCCTGTAATTCAGTGATTGGTGGCTGTTGAAATCCATCAGCGAATCGGCGTGTTCCATCACAAAATGGCGTTTGATCCAGGTTGGCTCATTTGTCCGTGAGTGGTCAAAAAAATTCGGCTGGGCCAGCAGAACAGCCGGAAGGCTCAAAAATGCGACCACAGCAAGGTAGTGGCGCAGGGTCAAAATCACGCTTGTATTCAAATTGTTAATCCACATTTCTCACACATCTAATGGAGTTTCCTGAAGCTTTGGGTGTGCTTACCGTTGTAATGGCACCCTGCGGGGCAATTGAATAGTAGAAGTAGTAGGAGTCGTCTGAGGAATGTGGGGTGGATGTCCAGTATTGACTGGCGCGCCCCTGGCCGATGGTTCCACTCCATAGGTTTCTGAATCCAGCGAAGGCAGGCACAAAATCCACATCCGGATGAAGCAACACCTCACCGGCTGTATTCTGACCACCCACTGCCCGCAGCATCAGCACCCAGTCACGGCTGGTTGGAACACGCCATCCCGACGGACAAACCCCTCTTTCATCTTCTACTGCATAAGCATTGTAAAAAAGGCCGTACTCCTGATCGTGCGCCGCGTTGTTTTCATAGCTCGACAATGCTCCCGACCCGGCGTTGCGCCAATCCTCGGTATCGGGCAAATCAGGAATCGGGTCACCGTTGTTGTACACCCGCGTACGAAGATTTTGAACGAACCATTCCTGTTGATCAATCACCAGGGTTTGGTATTGGTTACCTGCCGCATCTGTTGCACCGGCACCATTTTGTATCTGATAACGTCCGCGGAGATTCATGGCTTTTTGTGCTGTTTTTTGAGCACCGGGCTTTTCTTTGATGCAACGCACAGAGTGCCCCAGGGTTTTACCGCCATACCCAATTTGAAACGAGCGGTTGTCGTACTCCGGAATAAACCAAATGGTAGCACGGGCACCTGTTGAGCGGTCGCGCTGACCTTCATCCTGCGACCACCAACATCCCATTTCACCAAAGTGCGAGTAGTTGCCATCCAGGTTTCTGTACCCACCTGCAATGGCTTCAAACCCCGTCCAGCCGGTTTCAAGCGAATCCGGGTATTTCCAAAAGCCATCGTGGTTGCTCTTTACCGCGTTAAAGGTTTCCCTGCTACCTCCAAAGTAATTGATGAATTCTCTCCACTCAGCCTCTGTAGGTACGCGCCAACCACAGGGACAAATATTGCGTTCATCTGACGCAGCAAACCAGTTGTACAATTTACCATAGTACAGGTTAATCTCTGCTCGCGATTCGTGGATATCCCTGGCCCGTGTGCTGCCTCCGTAGTACGCCCATGCCGCTACTCCAAGGTCTCCCCAGGGCTGTTCTTCCGGCCGGCTTTTAAAGGAGTTCATTCCACCTCTGGGCACAAAAAGAATAGAGTCGCCATTGCAGAACACGGCACTGCGGAGGTTCTCGGCCATCCATTCGTTACCGGCAAGCATAACCGTTTTGTATTGGTTTCCTTCGGCATCCTGCACCATTCCGAAAACAGGCGTATTTTTCAATTCAGCGCGCTCATTTTCTGGGTGCTGACCAAACACAGCGAACACACAGAGTGAAAGAAGAATGATTATACCACGTGCCTTCATACAGAGTTCATTAGGATGCAGGTACAGCCGGGCAACTCGAAACACAAGCCATCTGTAATCAACCTGACAAGGCCACGAATATAGGGAAACAACATAATGTGTGAGCTCCCCATCAAACTACAACACGCTCTTAACCCCCCAAAATGATGGTCAGGACTCGACCATCATTCGCTGATGCTCACTTTCATCATGACGTCCTCCTTGTTGCCGGCATAGAACTCTACTGCAAATGAATTTCCGGGAGCGCGGCGAACACGGTAGGGTCTGAATTGCTTTACCGACCGGCCTTGGCCGAATCCCTTGATAGGTGCATCCTGCATATCCAGGACATTGAGCTTTTCAACATTTCCATTGACGGGATCCACCCTGTAGGCCGCCAATTGCCCTTTGTTTTCTGCATTCTCAGTGTAGTAGGCAGGCACCACGTTAATGGGCACGCTCACATTGCGGTAGTTATCGAGAAAAACATAATAGTGATAATCATTGATTTTCAGGTGTTTGTACGACGTAGAAAACATGCCCGACTGAGGCCGCGCCTGACTCTTGCCCAGGGATTGCATCCATGCCACTTCGCCCTCAGCATCCAGCTTGCAAATAAAAATGTTCTCGTAATAGTACGTGTTGAACTGACGACCATTATTTCGGGTTACTGTTTTGGAATAGCTCGTCTCTCCGTGCATGTACACGCCCCCATCATCGTAAAACAAGACGTAATCGATATCAAGGTAAGGATAGTACACATTTTCTGTCCTTCCTTTGACATACTCTTTCTCATACTTTTTCGCATCCTTTTTGCTTCGGTGCATATTGATAATTTCAAGAGGAATTTCGTGAAACTTTTCGAAAACCACGTTTCCATCCAGATCTCTTGTTGAATAGAATACCCCATCTGCGTGGGCCGTTCCCTTGTTTACTCTGTAGGTTCCTGCCAGGTGAATCTTCTGGTCTTTCTCGATGCTAAAGCCGAGGTCTACAAGGGCTTTGTCGTGAGGGTCTATACCGAAACTTGTAACAGCACCTGAGGCCATATCCACCTTCATGATTTCGAGGTAATAGAGCAAATCACCGCTCTTCTTGTGAAAGTAATTATACGCACCATCCGACCATACCCTGTTGAGAATATACACATTATCCTCATGGTCAATTTCATATCCAATGATGGTTTGCTCTTTGATGTTTCGTTCCATCTGCACGTCGTTCTGTGCAACGAGATTCAGGTCTTTATCAAACAAATTCAGCCCGATTTGCAGGTAGGTGTTCTTTCTTGCCTCAGATTCAGACTTGTAGGCGTAATGGATGAGCAAATTATCTGAGGCGGACGAAAAGATGTATTTGAACTTATCTACCACTCCGGGTCTTTTGCCCCACATCAAGGTTCCTTCGAGCTTACCATCTATGGCAAGAAGTAGTTTTGGCTCACCCACCAGCACCAGGTTTTCGAGATCAATAGGCCGCACAAAGAGTTGTTCTATTCTGTTCTCTTTGCCCCACACCGAATAAAAGAAGTAGCGACGGCCACTAAAGCCGATCAGTTGTTCGAATGTGAAAACACCTTGAATGTCTGTTACTGTATTTTCAGCAACCAGAGCAGGGTTGTCACTCATGTCAAATTTCTGAAAGTGAATGCCTGAATCGTTCATTTTGATCGCGTAATTGTAACCATCCTGCTCAAAATAGATTTTACTCCCGTCAATTACCTCATAGGTAGAAGAAAAATCCACGCTAAAATCTGTAAAAACGGGTGGTGCGATCTGCGCTGTAAGCGAAATCGTTAGACTGAGGAAAACGGAGCTCAAAAATAGTTTCATGACTTTTGGTTAATGTTAAAAATTTGGTTTAGAACGGCAAAGTACAAAATATCCCAATAGCCTTTTTTTTTTGCAACCGCAGGAGTATTGGCTTCGAACCAACCGCCCGTCAGGTCTACCTTTCTCACAGTCTGGCAGGCCTGCATTGATTCGCACAATGCCGATTATTGCGCTGGGCAGCACTGAAGTGCAGAGCATCACTTTTAGATTACCTCGATGCAGCTTTGCGGCGTGCGATTCTTCGATTTCCAAAGCCGGATTTCTCCCCCCAAACAAAAAAAAGCCGCCTCGTAATCGAAGCGGCTTTTTGGGGTGGTGCCAGCTGGAATCGAACCAGCGACACAAGGATTTTCAGTCCTTTGCTCTACCAACTGAGCTATGGCACCTTTGAATCGGTCGGCAAAAATAGAAATTATTCTGATTGGCAAACGATATCTTTGCAGACAGATTTTTTTTCATGTCGGCAAACATCATCATTGACTGGGGCAACACCCTCGTAAAACTGGCACGTTTTGAGCAGGGAGGGCTCGTAGAACACATGCAGCTACCCGGTCCCTCATACAAGGTTATTTCCGACTGGATTGGGCATCCCGCGCGCTGCAAGATGCTGTTATGCACTGTTTCATCAAAAAGCAATGAGGTGGAGAAGCAGTTGCAACAGGAAGCGCTGTTTTTTCTGAAACTCTCTCATCAAACTCCCGTCCCGCTCCAGACGCGATACCTCACCCCCGAAACCCTTGGTTACGATCGGCTTGCTAATGCTGTGGCGGCCTGGCGGCTTAGGAAACCCGACCATCACGCCCTGGCCATTGACGCGGGCACATGTCTGAAATATGATTTTGTGCATTCCGAAAAAGGCTACCTGGGGGGCGCCATCTCGCCGGGCCTGCGCATGCGCTACCGCGCTTTGCACGATCAAACCGATGCTTTGCCCCTGCTTACCGAAGCTCAAAGGACTCCTTTAACCGGCCAAAGCACATATGAAAGCATGCATTCGGGCGTTGTTAACGGTATGCTGGCCGAGATTCGCCAAATCATTCGACAGTACCGCGCAGAATACCCCGAATGTTCTGTTTTTCTCACAGGCGGCGATGCATCCCTTTTTGAAGAGGAGCTAAAAAATCACATCTTTGCACACCCATTTTTAACGCTTACAGGCCTACATGACATACTCGAGTTCAATCAGAACCGCTAAGTCCGTATTTTTTCTGCTCGCCATCATGCTTTGTGGGCAGTGGGCCTGGGCACAAAGCACCTCTATTTCACCCTACTCCAGATTTGGTCTTGGTGAAATTCACGACGGAACCCAAACCGAGCAGTTCTCAATGGCGGGCCTGAGCATTCCCGTACTCGATCCTTTTGCATTCAATGCGGCCAACCCTGCCACTTATCATCACATAGCCAAGCCGATTTTTTCGGTAGGAATGCGATACCAGATCATGAGTCTGCACACTGAAAACCAGTCGCAGATGAACCAAAACCACGTCATCAATAATCTGGCGGTGGCGTTTCCCCTTGCCAACAAGCGCTGGGGGCTTGCAGCAGGTGTTATGCCATTCAGCTCAATGGGATACAGCATAGTAGATGAGAGTCCTATTCCGGAATCGAACGAATCTGCCCGAATGGAGTACACCGGGGTGGGTGGTTTGAGCAGGGCTTATCTCGGAAACTCCTATCGCCTGTTCGAAAAGGAAGACACGTTAGGAAACAAATCGAGTTTGTCTGTAGGTGCCAATGTGAGCTATATTTTTGGTAATCTGGACGAAACCAGAAAACTGATCTTCCCTTTTGGAGGATTTGGATACAACTTTCGCGCTCAAAACCGCATTCGCGTTGATGACCTCGGTTTTGATTTTGGATTGATGTACGCCTTCCACCTGCGCAAAATGACTGAAAAAGATCGGAGTTTTATCCGAATGAACATAGGACTTACCTACCGTTTACCGATAAACCTCAATACACGCGGCTCTATGCTCGCCGAGACCTTCACTGTTGGCGCGACCACCGGCGCAGAGAATGCCAAGGACACAGTATATTACAATGATTACGGCAGCGGAACCACCTATGTGCCTGCTTCTTATGGCGTGGGCGTAGGTCTCGATATGGTAAACCGCAAAAGCCAGAAATGGTTTTTTGGCCTGGAATACCGCACCGAATTGTGGTCTGAAAGCAGCAGGAACATTGGGGATGTAGTCTTTACAGATGAAATGGGCAACAGCCAACGGGTTGTTTTTGGTATGGACCTGATGCCCAACTACCGCGCAAGCCGGAAGGTGCTCGAAAAAACCCGCTACCGGATGGGTGTTCGATACGAACAATTGAGCTTAATCCTTCAGGATCAACAACTGGAGGCCTATGGCATAAGTTTTGGAGTTGGTATCCCGATTTCATTGAAAAGGCCGCAGACACCTTCAACCTTCAACATTGGAGTTGAAATGGGCCGCAGAGGAACCACCGCTGATAATTTGCTTCGCGAAGACTATGTGATGATTTCTTTCGGCCTTACCCTGATGCCACACTTTAGAAACAACTGGTTTGTACAGAGAAAATATGATTAACAAAGCAATAATAAGTACCATGAAAAATTTATTTCTAAGCATCTTAACCCTAATCATCGCCCTTCCGGTGATGGGTCAAAACTATGGCGACACCCCGGAAATTGAAGAAAAATGCAAGCAGTACCTTTCGCTCTATCGCGAGTACCGCAATCAAAAGCTCATTGACGACGCCATAAAGCCCTGGCGTCAGGCAGTAGAGATTTGCCCCGGAGCTGCAAAAACCCTCTACACCGACGGTGTGCGGTTTTATCGTCACATGATTGATAATTCCGCTGACGAAGCCGTTAAAGAGCAATACGTAGACAGCCTGATGTGGATTTACGACAAGCGCATAGAGCACTACGGCGAGGAAGGATTTGTGCTCGGTTTAAAAGGTGTGGACATGATG
Organism: Cryomorphaceae bacterium; assembly: GCA_007695365.1. Taxonomy (NCBI): domain Bacteria; kingdom Pseudomonadati; phylum Bacteroidota; class Flavobacteriia; order Flavobacteriales; family Cryomorphaceae; species Cryomorphaceae bacterium. The sequence continues at coordinate 36,966 of REDV01000056.1, forward strand.
CGATACAGGCCGGATGAAGCCAAAGAGGCCGAAAAGGTACTTCGACGCTCTATTGCACTGCAGAAATTCGACACGGACGCTCAGGTGCTTTCAAAATTTTACCAAACCATTTACGAACTATACCGCCAGGGAGAAGCCGATCGCTCTGACCTGATGACAGAGTTTATGCCGGTTTTGAACTACATCGAGTACAACATCCAAAACCTGGAAGACTCCGCACAAGCCGACCGATATGTGAAGGCCCGCGAAAACCTCTATACCTTCTTCACAAAAATTGCCGACGACTGCGAGCAGGTGGTGCGCATCTTTGAAAAGAAACTCGCAGAAAACCCCAATGATATTGAAGAAAATGAAAAAGTGCTCAAGGTATTGAACGAGGCAGATTGTACCGACAGTGATTTCTTTGAGCAGGTTGCCACAGTGGTGTACCAAAACAGCCCTACCCACGATGCAGCATACAGCCTCGGGATGCGCAAGCTCAAAAACAAAGAATATGCTGACGCGAAGCGCTACTTTGACGAGGCTGCCCAGCTTTGCACCGAAGGCTGTACCCGACTTGAGACCTATTTGCTTCGCAGCGGGCAGGTGTCACTTATTCAGGGAGACAACAGAGGTGCGCGTGCGCTGGCCTCACGCATTTTGCAAAAGAACCCAAGAAGCGGCGAGGCCCTCATTCTGCACGGCGATGCCATTGCGGCCAGCAGTAAGGCATGTGATGACGGCAAGCTCGGCTCAAAAGCGGTGTTCTGGCTTGCGGTAGATTACTACAACCGCGCAAAAGCCGCTGACCCCTCGGTAGCAGCCAGAGCCGACCGTCAGATCAAAACCTACTCTCGCTACTTCCCCGACAGGGAAACCCTCTTCTTCCAAACCATTTCTGAAGGCTCTGTTTATGAGGTGGCATGCTTCGGAGAGACCACCAAGGCGAGAGCTCTGGTTCAATAAAACTGCGCAATGACGCATTCCACATTGCTACGATGGAGCAGCACAGCACTTGTTGTTGTGCTGCTTTTTTCGTGCAAAAATGAGTTGGAAAAAGTGATGGCCTTTGCCTCTGAGGATGAATGGCCTTTTCAAACTACCTACAATGCTACCTATACCTACACCGAAAAAGGTCAGGTGCTTAACAGGGTTATGGCCGGAGAGGTAAACCGCTTTGGTGCCGACACCGGGCGAACCGAATTCAGCAGCGGCTTTCTACTGATTTTTTACGATTCACTGCAGCAGGAAGAATCGCGTCTGCAATCATTGAGAGCCCTGCAATATCACCATCGCAATCTGATGATAGCTGAGGATTCCGTATTTTTCACCAATGAACAGGGCGAAACCCTCGAAACCAGTTTGCTGATTATGGATCGCGACAGCGGCCTGATTTATACCGACGAGCCTGTGAAAATAACCCGCGACGAAACCATTATTTTTGGTGATGGGCTGCGGGCAAACGAAACGTTTTCATGGTATCGCATTATTAACCCCCGCGGAGAATTTTACATGGATGATGAAGAAGATGACCTACCATAAGTTTATGACCGGCTTCTGGCTGGCTGCAACCATTATCAGTGCCATCATTGCCATATGGATGATTTCCGCCGAAGGATGGCAGGAAGGCTCCATGTACCTCATTTTTCCCGTGCTGGCCGGCATGGCCTACGGAGCGAGGAAGTTCATGGTGAAACGCATGGAGGGCCTGGATCAGAAACCATAGTATGGAATTACTCATTTTGCTCATTCTGCTTTCCATTACACTTTCTGCCTTTTTCAGCGGCATGGAAATAGCCTTTGTGTCGGCCAACAAACTTCAGATTGAGCTCGAAGTAAAAAAAGGCAGCTACGGTGCGCGCATAATTTCGGGTTTCATGAAAAATCCGGGCCGGTTTATCAGTTCTATGCTGGTAGGAAACAACATCACGCTGGTGGTGTATGGTATCCTGATGGGCCGTTTGGTTGTATGGCTAATTTTCCCTGGCGAAACAACCTCCGATGTGCTTGTGATGGTGCTGCAGACCATTATTTCTGCCCTGATCATTCTTGTTACAGGAGAGTTTCTGCCTAAGGCCCTGTTTCGTATCAACCCCAACGCAGCACTGACATTCTTTGCCCTTCCAGTTGCACTGTTTTATTATCTGCTCTACCTACCCTCAGTAGTTTTTACTTTTTTATCGGAAAAGCTGCTCAGCCTCTTCAGCATACAGATTCCAAGGCAGGAAGCAGTGTTCGGACGGGTCGATCTCGACGAATACGTAAAGAGCCTTAGCTCAGGACAAAAAGATGCCTCGCAACTAGAAAACGAGCTTGAAATCCTCAAAAATGCACTGGATTTCAGAAATATCAAAGCACGCGACTGCATGGTTCCCCGCCCTGAAATAGAGGCGCTCGAGGTCAATGAATCCATCAATACACTCCGGCTTAAATTCATTGAAACGGGCTATAGCAAGGTGCTCATTTATCGCGATTCCATTGATCATATCATCGGTTACGTGCACTGTAATGAACTGTTCAACAGCCCTCAATCCATCAAGAGCATTCTCATGCCCCTGTCTATCGTTCCTGAAACCATCACGGCCCGTGAAATTCTTCAGCTTTTTATTAAGCAGCGTCGCGGTCTGGCTGTGGTGGTAGATGAACACGGAGGTACTTCAGGCATGATTACCATGGAAGACATAGTGGAGGAGATTTTTGGCGAAATTGAGGATGAGCACGACCAGGAAGACCTTGTAGAAGAGAAAATCAGTGAACATGAATACCGGCTCTCGGCAAGGCTTGAAGTGGATTACCTGAATGAGAAATATCAACTTAACATTCCCGACCACGGCGATTACGACACACTTGCGGGATTCATTCTTAACCACATCGAAAACATACCCAAGCCACAAAGCCGTCACCGCATTCTGAATTTCGATATTTTGGTGACCAAAGTAAGCAGCACGCGCATCGAGGAAGTGCTCCTCAGGATAAAACGTGATTAGTACCTTTTTTTAGTTGATAGACTGTTGTATATTCGCAGCCCTAAAAAATAACTCCTTACAGAATGGCCGCAATTGGTAAAATCAGGCAGAATTCAGGACTTCTGCTTATTGTGATAGGTGGAGCAATGGTAGCTTTTGTGTTGAGCGATATGTTCAGCCAGGGCGGACGCGTACAACAGCAGTACGTGGGCGAAATTGACGGAACTTCCATCGACAGAATGGTTTACGAGCAGCGGGTTCAGAAAGAGCTCGAAAGCCGTAACAGTCTTGGACAGCCCACATCGCCCCAGGTTACTGAGTCGATCCGAAACACCGTTTGGAACAATATGATTCGTGAAATGGTGATGCGTCCGCAAATGCAAAAGGCCGGAGTTTTGGTTACTCCGGATGAATTCGACGACCTCACCCTTGGCGACAACATGCTGCCCGAATTTCGCAACGACCCCACCTTTGTAAACCCCGAAACGGGTGAGTTTGACCGCGACCTTGTTCGTCAGTATCTTGACTTTGTGCGCACAACCCCGCAGTACCGGGCCTACTGGGAGCTTCAACGCGAAAGAATCCTGAATCAGCGCATGTACGACAAGTACCACAATATGATCAAACGAGGTCTTGTAGCCAATCAGATTGATGCGCGCAACGAATACAACGCCGCGAAGCGAACAGCCAACATTCGCTACGTAATGAAGGAGTACGCATCTATTGACGATGCCGACGTGAACTTCACAGAAAGCGAGCTGAAATCTTATTTTAACGAGCGCAAAGGCGAGGCCCGCTTCAAGCAGGGTGAATCGCGCACCTTTGATTACATCCTGTTCAACGTGAAGCCCTCTGCCGACGATTCAGTGGCCATTCAGAACTACCTGCGCGAGATGATTCCCGACTTTGAGCAAACCCGCCGCGATTCTGTTTTTGTAATGAACAACAGCGATGCCCGTACTTACCAGGTGATTGTTCACAAACCCGGGATGATGGATGATGAAGCCCTCGATGCCATGATAATGGAGGCTGACTCTGGAAAAGTTGTGGGGCCCTACCTTCAAGGCAACAGTTATGTCATTTCAAAAGTATTGGGTGACGTTCAGGAAGAGCAGGCACGTGTGCGCCACATCCTCCTCAGCACCGACGGAAAAGACAAAGACGAGGTAAAAAGCCGTGCCGACAGCTTGTTGCGTGTGGTGAAGCGTCAGAAAAATTTCGAGGAAATGGTTACCCAATTCTCTGAAGATCCGGGGTCGGTAAGTACAGGCGGAGTGTACGAGTGGTTTAACCGCGAGCGCATGGTGCCCGAGTTTACAGCCGCCTCTTTCGACGAACCCGTGGGTGCCATTACCATTGCCGAAACGCAATACGGTTTTCACATTGTGGAGGTATTGGGTCAGCGCAAAGAAGACCAGCGCCGCATTGTTTCGCTCACCCGAAACATCGAACCATCCAACGAAAGCATGGAGGAAGCCTATCAAGAGGCCAACGCATTTTCACTGAACTACGACAGTCATAGCCGCTTTTTGGAAGGAGCAGAGAGTGCGGGTTACACTGTAGAAACTGCTACCGATATCAGCCGCCTCGCCAATATGGTAGGACAGATCAACAACCCAACTGACCTTGTGCGCTGGGCTTTTGGTGCGAAAGTAGGCCAGGTTTCAGAACCCATAGAGATTGACACCAAAATTGTAGTGGCTGTGCTCACCGGGAAGAAGGAAGAAGGTATCGCGTCATTTGAAGATGTGCGCGATGTGATTGAGGCCGAGGTTATCAAAAACAAAAAAGCCGAGATGCTCATCGCCGAAATGCAGGGCATCACTGACCTGAAAGAACTCGCAACGGCTGTTGGAGCCGGTCAGCGTACCGCGCAAAACATCAGTTTTTCCAACACCAACATCGGTGGGAGCAGCGAGCCTGCCGTGGTTGCTAAAGTGCTTACCCTCGAAAGCGGATTGGTTTCTGTGCCGCTGAAAGGCGAACGCGGTGTGTATGTGGTTGAGGTGGAAAACATCACCGAACCCATGGAAGTGGATTCTTTCGACTCGGAAATCCGCTCCCTCAACTCGCGCATGGCATCACGCGTAAACGCTGAAGTTTTCAACGCACTGAAAGAAAAAGCCAACGTGCGTGATGACAGGGCGAAGTTCTATTAATCCCGCTCCAACTCAAATACTAAACCCGGCCATTGCGCCGGGTTTTTTTGTGCTATCCCAACACATAGAGGCGCTCTGAGTCGAGCTTGAGGAAAATGAACAGCAGAATGGTAAAACCCCACATTGAGGAACCACCGTAGCTGATAAAAGGAAGCGGAATTCCGATTACAGGTGCCAAACCTATGGCCATACCTACGTTAATCAGCAAGTGCATAAAGATGATGCTGGCCACTGAATACCCATAGATACGTGTGAAAGTGGAACGCTGGCGCTCAGCAATAAAAATCAACCTCAAGATGAGCGCAGCAAAGAGAATAACCACTACCGACGTACCTATGAAACCCCATTCCTCGCCGATGGTGCAAAAAATAAAATCGGTGCTTTGCATGGGTACGTACTTGTAGCGCGTGAGAGTACCCTGCAAAAAGCCCTTGCCCGAAAACCCTCCCGACCCAATAGCCGTTTTGCTCTGATTTACATTGTACCCCGCTCCCAATGGATCTTCGGCCAGCCCGAGCAGAATCTTGATTCGTGTGCTTTGGTGAGGCTCAAGAATGTTCTCAACAAAATAATCTACCGAACCAATAAGCAGAATACTCCCCAAACAGGTAAGCACCAAAAACCAGGTGGCCCTTTTGCGAACACGCGGCATGGCAAAGCTCCTTACCATCCAAAGACCCACCAGCATCATGCCCGCTATGGCCCCCATCAGCACGTATTGACCCGTTACTTCAACATCCACCAACGGAACATTCACCACTCCTTCCTTAAAGAGCAGCGCTAAAACCGAAAGTGCTGCCGCGATAATTCCGAAAAACAGAATGTTACCCGATAATCCCTCGCGGTAAAGCACCAGCACAAAGGCGGCGTAAACAAGCACTGTTCCGGTATCAGGCTGAAGCATAATAAGCATGGCCGGAAAAAGAATGATTGCGGCCACGATAAACTTGGTTTCCAGTCGCTGCAGCCTGGTGGTACTTTGACTGAGCACATGGGCAAGCATCAGCGCAATCGTAAATTTTGAGAACTCCGAGGGTTGAATTCCAAAGCTCCCAAAGCCAAACCACGCCTTTGCTCCGTTTACTTCACGGCCAAAGATGAGCACCAATACCAAAAGTAACATCACCACCGCGTACATCAACCACGCGGTGCGCCTCATAAAGGAGCCTTCAATCAGAAGGATGATTTGCGCAATAATCAATGAGGAAACAATCCAGATAAACTGCTTGCCATACTCCTGCGAGGTGTCGAACATACTGGGGTGGTCGGGCTGCAATCCGGCTGCGTAGATATTGAGCCAACCAATAAGCAGCAGTGCCAGAAACAGCGCCACGCTCATCCAGTCAATTTCGGTCCATATGTTTTTCTGTGCGCGCAAATCAGTTGTTCAGGAGGTTGGCATCCAGCATTCGCTGTTCAATATGAGGCCTTGAGATGCTGTCGGTGAGGTACTTTTCTATCATCAGGCTGGTAATAGGGGCCGCCCAGGTGCTCCCAAATCCAACGTTTTCAACGTATACCGCCATGGCAATCTGCGGATTGTCTTTCGGGGCAAAGGCAATGAAAATGGAGTGGTCCTTACCGTGCGGGTTCTGGGCGGTTCCAGTTTTTCCGCACATCTCAATATCCCCAAATTTGGCTCCGCGTCCTGTTCCCCGCTCAATTACCTGATGCATCCCCTGTATGGTCTCTTCAAACCATTTGGGGTCAATGCCAGTGTGGTTTTTCACAGTGTAGGTGGAGTCAGTGATGGGCTCGCCGTCAATGGCTCTAATCACGTGGGGGGCATAGTACCAGCCTCGGTTGGCAATTACCGCGCACATATTGGCCATTTGCAACGGAGTCACACCCAATTCGCCCTGCCCAATAGCCAGCGAGATGATGGTGTGAGGCTTCCAGCGGTGCTGCCCGTAGTAGCGGTCGTAATAGGTAGAAGGCGGCACAAATCCACTCACTTCACTCGTGATGTCCACCCCAAGTTTTTGCCCCAAACCGAAGTTCAGCACATAGTCCCGCCAATGGTTGTATCCCGTTTCGGCGTTGGGATATTTGTCAATGATGCCCTTAAAAACGTGGCAGTAGTATGCATTGCAGGATGTTTCAATGCTGTAGTGAAAACCGGTGTGCGAATTGTGCGCATGACAGCCCAACCTGCGACTTCCATAATAGTAGCCCATATTGCAGGTGTAGTAGCTTCGCGTGGTAATGGTCTCCTCCTCCAGCCCAATCAAGGCATTGACGAGCTTAAAAGTAGAACCCGGGGGATACTGCGCCATCACGGCCCTGTTAAACAAGGGGTTGAGGGTGTCCTTGGCAAGTTTCTGGTAGTTTGCGCTTCGCACCCGCCCAACCAGCAGATTGGGGTTGTAAGACGGATTGGTAACCATGGCGAGTATTTCACCGGTGGCCGGTTCGATGGCCACAATACTTCCGCGCTTGTTTTTGAGAAGTGCCTCACCGTATTTCTGCAGCTCCAGATCAATGGAGGCGGTAAGATCTTTACCCGCGTAGGCCATGGTATCATAGCGGCCCTCCTTGTAACTGCCCTGTACACGATTGTGTACATCCACCACCACGAGTTTGGACCCACGTTTACCGCGCAGCGCTTTTTCATAGATGTTTTCCACTCCGTTGGCTCCGATGTAATCGCCCGGACGGTAGTAGGGGTCTTTTTCAATGTTCGCCCTGCTGGCTTCGCTTACATATCCCAGGAGGTGTGCGGCAATGCTGTCGGGGTAGCTGCGCAGGGTTCGCGACTGACTGTAAAACCCATTGAAATGATGCATCTGCTCCGCAATTCGGGCGTACTGGTCGGCGGGGATTTGCTTCTCAAAAATGGATGGCTTGTACAACGAGTATTTACGCGCCGTAGTCATTTTCTCTCTGAATTGCTGGCGCGTTACATCCACCACTTTGCAAAACAGGGCAGTATCCAGATTGCCCACATCCTTGGGTATCACCATTAAATCGTACACTGCGGTGTTGCCTACCATCAACTTTCCGAAGCGGTCGTATATAAGACCGCGCGCCGGATAGATGGTGATTTTGCGCTCGGAGATGTTGGCTGCCTTCGCCTTCCACTGCTCATCAACTACCTGAATAAAAAACAAGCGCACTATGAATACCAGCGCCACCACCACAATCATGGTTCCGATCACGTATTTGCGGTCGCTGTAGTCCATCCTTTACAAACGCCTTTTAAAGAAGAAAAGGTATTGCACCAGAATACAAAGCAACAGGGTAAAGAGTGCGCTACCCAGGGCGCGGGCAAACGTGTGAAAAAAGGAGCTGAACCTGAATACCTCGAGGAAGAACAACCAAAGGTGGTGCGCCAGTATGAGAATTCCCGCGTACGACACAAACCACTGCAAGCCGAGGTTGTCAATGCGTGGCTTGATGCCTATCTCGTAGCCATCACGCGGAGCAAAAAGAGCAAGAATACGGGCCCGCAAAATGCCCATTACCAAACAGGCTGAAATGTGCATGCCAAGGGTGTCCAGGAAAAGGTCAATTGAAGCACCGGTAAAAAAGCAGGCAACAAGCACCAGCCACACAGGAGCCTCAATAGGAAGCATCAAAATGCCTAGTACGTACAACATAGGTTGCACCTGACCGTTCCAGAGCCCAATAGAATTGAGAATCAACCCCTGAAAGAGAATCAGCGCCAGCAATCGTACTATGTTTTGCACTATCAGAGCCATCACCTAAGGGGTTTGTTCCAGTTCCAATTGTTCCTGTCTTAATGCGTTTTGAATCACATATACATGGCTCATATTTCGGTAGGGCTGGGCCAGTTTCATGCGTATTTGATGAAAGTTACTCCCCGGAATGTCTTCCACCTCGTCAATGGTTCCAACCAGAAGCCCCGGAGGGAAAATAGCCGATGCACCGCGGGTTACGATACTATCGCCAACGCTCACATCGGCGTGCTTGGCCATGTCTTCCACAAAAGCGTATCCGGGATCCTTGCCGTCCCAGCGCACAAGTCCAAAATGATTGCCACGGCTGGTTTGCACGCTCAGCTCAAACGAAACGTTTATAATAGGAATCACTGTAGAGTAATGCCGCGACGCATTCCGAACGATACCCACCACGCCTTGCTCGGTAACAACGCCCATATTAGGACTGATCCCGTCGAGTTTGCCTCGATTCAGGGTGAGGAAGTTCTTTTGCTTGGTGATACTTGAGTTAATGACCTGCGCCGGTACGTAGCGGTATTGAATAAGCATGAGGGTGTCGTCAACAATCATGTATTCGTTGTCCACGCGGCGGTAAGAGCTTCGTTGGCGGTTCAGTAGAATCTGGTTTTGCCGTGCGAGCTCCTGATTGTCCTGTTTAAGCTGAAAATACTGGCGCATACCGCTGCGCATTTGTTGCATCCCTGCCACATAATCGCGGGCTACCGTGTGCGCAACTGTACCGTGGTACACATTGGCCGAAAAAAGCAAGTAAAGTGCGAAAACCTGAAGCGTTAAAAACAGGAAGAAATCTTTGTAACGCAGGATGAACTGTATCAGGTTGCGCATCGAGTCACGGCCTTGCTTTCAGGGTTGTTTTAATCACGTATAAGAAACTGGAAACGGTCAATGTTTTTGAGCGCAATACCTGTACCGCGCGCTACCGCTCTGAGCGGGTCTTCGGCAATGTGCACTGGCAATTTTGTTTTGAGCGAAATACGCTTGTCCAATCCGCGAAGCAAAGAACCGCCTCCCGCGAGGTAAATCCCCGTGCGGTAAATATCGGCCGATAGCTCCGGTGGCGTCATTTCGAGCGCGCTGTGGATGGCCTCCTCAATTTTTGAGATGCTCTTGTCTAACGCATGTGCAACTTCCGAATACGAAACGTGAATTTCCTTGGGGATTCCGGTCATCAGGTCTCGGCCCCTTACGGCAAAGTCCTCCGGCGGATCATCAAGCTCGGTAAGAGCGGAGCCTACTTCAATCTTAATCTGCTCTGCGGTGCGCTCACCAATCAGAATGTTGTGCTGGCGCCGCATATACTCTTCAATGTCCTGGGTAAACTCGTCGCCCGCCACACGAATGTTTTTGTCGCACACAATTCCGCCAAGGGCAATAACAGCAATTTCGGAGGTTCCTCCGCCGATATCAATAATCATATTGCCCACGGGCTCTTCCACGTCAATGCCGATACCGATAGCAGCAGCCATGGGCTCGTGGATGAGGTACACTTCTTTGGCTCCGGCGTGTTCAGCAGAGTCGCGTACGGCGCGTTTCTCAACCTCGGTGATGCCCGAAGGGATACAAATCACCATTCGCAAAGACGGTGTAAAGAGCTGCCTACCCGGTTTAATCATCTTGATCATTCCGCGAATCATGGCTTCTGCTGCCTGAAAGTCAGCAATTACGCCGTCCTTTAACGGGCGGATCGTCTTGATGTTCTCGTGGGTTTTACCGTGCATTTGCTGCGCTTGCCGCCCGATTGCAATTATCTTGTCGGTGGCTCGGTCTTTTGCCACGATAGAAGGCTCATCTACTACAACTTTGTCGTTGTAGATGATGAGCGTGTTGGCGGTTCCGAGGTCGATGGCGATTTCCTGGGTAAAGAAATTGAATAGGCCCATGTGTTGCTGGATTGTGAAGTTCCTAAGGTAGGGTTTTAATACGTTGGAATGGACTTGGGGTTCGCGCTTTTTTCACCGTGCACTGTCAGTGTTTGAAATGACGTACCCCGGTCATGACCATGGCCATGTTGTGCGTGTCGCAGAAGGCCACCGAAAGTTCGTCTTTGATGCTTCCTCCTGGCTGAACCACAGCGCTTATACCTACGTCGTGGGCAATTTCCACACAGTCGGGAAAGGGGAAGAATGCATCTGAAGCCATCACTGCGCCTTGCAGGTCAAAACCGAAACTTTTTGCCTTGTGAATGGCCTGCCTGAGTGCATCCACGCGCGAAGTTTGCCCGGTTCCGCTGGCCAGTAACTGCCCGTTTTTGGCCAGTACGATGGTGTTGCTCTTGGTGTGCTTGGCAATTTTGTTGGCAAAGGCCAGGTCCTGCTGCTCGCGGCTGTCGGATGCTTTTTTCGTCTTGAGCTGAAAAGCGTCTGCCCCTTCCATCGAAGCGTCGCGGTCCTGCACCAACACCCCGTTGAGGGCAGATCGAAACTGTTTTACAGGCAGATCAAAGAGCTTTTGGCGGAGCAGGATGCGGTTCTTTTTACTTTGCAGTAGCTCCTGCGCCCCGGCTTCGAATGCGGGGGCAATCACCACCTCGCAAAACAATTCGTTTACAAGTTCAGCGGTAGCTATATCCATGGGCCGGTTGGCAATGAGAATACCTCCAAAGGCCGAAACAGGGTCGGCAGCGAGGGCAGCCGAATAGGCATCGCTCAAGGTGCTGCGCGTAGCCAAACCACAGGCGTTGTTGTGCTTGAGGATGGCAAAGGTGGGCTCACTGTCCGTAAACTCCAGCATCAGCGACACAGCCGCATCCACATCCAGCAGGTTGTTGTAGCTCAGTTGTTTTCCGTGAAGCTGGTCAAACATCGCGTTGAGGTCGCCAAAAAAGGCACCCTGCTGGTGGGGGTTCTCACCGTAGCGCAGAATGTGGCCATCGGCGCTTTGGTAGCTGAAACTCTCCCGGGAATCCTTGCCCAAATAAGAAGCGATGGCCGTATCATATCCCGAAGAAACCCGAAATGCGTGCGTGGCAAACTCAGCGCGGGTGGCATCGGGCACTGAGCCATTGTTTGCCTCGAGGCAATCCACAAGGGGTTGGTACTTTTCTTTAGAAGCCACAATCGTGGTATCTGCGTAGTTTTTGGCCGTAGCGCGAATCAGTGCTATTCCGCCAATATCAATTTTCTCAATAATATCCTCGTGCGATTTCCCCGCGGCTACGGTGTCTTCAAAAGGATAGAGATCCACCACAACCAGGTCAATGCTCTGCAGGTCGTATTGTTTCATCTGCTCCTGATCGCCCATATCATTTCTGCGGTTCAAAATCCCACCGAAAACTTTGGGATGCAGTGTTTTTACCCTCCCCCCCAAAATAGACGGGTAGCCGGTTAGCTTCTCCACAGGTGTTACCGGAACACCCAGATTTTCGATATAGGTTTGGGTGCCGCCCGTGCTGATAATTTCTACCTTCATCTGATGAAGGGTTTGCACAAGGGGTTCGAGGCCGGTTTTGTCAAATACGGAAATGAGGGCAGTGCTTATCTTTTTCAAGGAAATACGGGGTTTTGGAGGGCATGAAACAAAGGATGCAATTTTACGAAGATTAAGGCTAGATTACGGCCTTATTTGGCTCCTGTTGAAAAGTAACGGAAAATGTTCAAATCCACACATAAGCACCGAATGCCACTCGTACTTTTTGATCTGTCGGCGGACAAATGCCTCTTACCTTTGTTTTGCTCATTCTCCGCGTGAAGTACATCGCTATTTATATCAGGCTTTTTGCTGAAAGCGTGCAATTTGCACTCAGCGCTCTCGTGGTAAACAGGTTGCGAACCGTGTTGTCGCTTCTTGGAATCACCATCGGCATTTTTGCCATTATCTCGGTGTTTACGCTGGTTGATACCCTCGAAAATGACATTCGGGCGAGTATTGAAGACCTTGGCGATAACGTAGTGATGGTGCAAAAATGGCCCTTTGCCCCGGAGGAAGGTGATGAAGAATACGCCTGGTGGAAGTACTGGCGCCGCCCTGAGCCTAAAATGTCGGAAGCAGCCATGCTCGCAGACCGCATGGTACTGGCCAGCAACGTTGCATGGCAGTCCAAAATCAATCGCACCTTTGAGCGGGGCAGCAGTTTCGTGGAGAACGTGGAGGTGGCCATGGTTACCCATCCTTATGAGCAGGTTATCAATCTGAAAATTGAGCAGGGACGTTACTTCACGGAAATGGAATCGGCTTCCGGAAGAAACATCGTAATTCTCGGTGCCGAAGTAGCCGACAAGCTTTTTCCGGATGGGAATGCAATGGATCGCGACGTGAAAATTGGTGGTGCCAAGGCGCGGGTAATCGGTGTGTTTGAGCGCGAAGGGGAGAATATTCTGGGCTCGGGCTTTGACAATTCGGCATTGATACCGGCGCGATTCGGCAAAACCATGGTGGATAGCGATGCTCTCAGCGGTTCGCAATTGCTGGTAAAAGCCCGCGAAGGTGTAAGTAATACCCAATTGCGCGACGAGCTCACGGGGGTACTCAGGAGTATCCGACGTCAGCGCCCCACCGAAGAAAAGAGCTTTGCTGTGATTGAGCCTGATTTGCTCAGCGGATTGATTGATGATTTGATCGGGTTTATCAATGGCATCGGTTGGGTAATCGGTGGCTTCTCCATCCTGGTGGGCGGATTCAGTATCGCCAATATTATGTTCGTTTCGGTAAAAGAGCGCACCGGGCAAATTGGCATTCAAAAATCGCTGGGCGCGAAGAACAATTTTATCCTTACGCAGTTTTTGTCGGAATCGATTATTCTGAGCCTGATCGGCGGCGGGGTGGGCCTATTGGTGATCTACGCGGGTACCATCGTAGTGGGAGCCATACTCGACATGGACATAATTTTAAGCCTCAGCAATGTGATGATAGGCTTGGGGCTTTCTGTGGTGGTGGGATTGATTTCAGGATTGATTCCCGCCTGGATGGCAAGTCGCCTTGACCCCGTAGAGGCCATGCGCTCCAAGTAAAAAAGTTTGGCCTTTAAATTCCCGGAACTTCGAGGGGTTTGCGAACCGGCGCTGTGGGTGCAACTTCGTCGTAACCCATCTCCACCAGAAAGTTTTCCCAGTCATCCCATTGGCCCCGAATACGCTCCAATTCCACCCGATACACAGGAACATCGCCGCCAAGAGCTTTCAGACGCAATGCTTCAATGGAAAATGACGGAGTGTGGTAGCGCCATTTATACAAGTCGTTCTTCTCACAAAACATCGCTGCCGGAAGAGTGGGCCGCTCGATGGTGATACGCACTCTGTTCACCCATTCACCCTCTTCTCTATTTACTGGAAGGTCCACAACTTTTTGCAAAGCAACCATGCTGCCAGACATGTCTTCCTGTAAGGCCGCAGGATGAATATGAGCATCGCGACACGAATCCACGAGTATCTGATCCAGAGGGGAGTATGCAAAATGGCCGTCGGGTGAGGATTGATTCAGCAGCGCAAACATCCACAGCAAACTGGCAGAAGCGAACACTAAAAGCAAGGCAATTACTTTCCTGTGCATGGTTGTGAGGTTGGAGGTTTGTGAAATTGTTTAGTCATTGGCACACAACTGCTAAACCGACGCAGAGCACATTTGTTTAACATCTCAATTTGAGTGTTTCAAAGATAAAAAAATCCGGTTGGTTAAACAATGTGAAAACAGCCATTCGACCAACCGCGATTTAAAACGCATCAACCATCAATTCAGTGTGATGTTATAGTCAATACCGTTGTATGTTACCACTGCATTGTTGTTGCAGTTGCCGTTACCGTAGTCCAGATACATTGCCGCAGCACCTTCGGGAACGAGCTCCAGCGTACCTGCGGTTACCCACGGACAAACAATTTTCACTTCCAACGCCTGGGTAATGTTAATGGTGTACGGAATACCGTGTCGGGATACGCCCGCCCCGCTCCCGGTAATGTCATACACATCGTCAAAGGGGTTCCACCATGTATTGGCACCGGCCACCCACTCGCGATTGCGGATGCTCTGCCATGTGGAGGTCCAGTTGCCATTCGGGTGGGTGAGTGTAACACCGCTTTCAACAACCGAGTAATGCAGATTTCCGGCGCTGTTGTTTCCGAGGTTGGTCACCACGCGCGTACCTTCCAGTTGGTGGTCCATTACAAAGTAGTTTTCGAGGGTGCTTGTAATCGTGGTTCCTTCATTTTGATAAGGGCCTGAGATGGTGACGTGAATTTTACCCCGACGGGCTACGCCTGCGTCCGAAACACAATTGCTTTCGCCAAAATCAATAGTCACCGTAAAGGGCAAGGCGAGGGTATCAATGCTCACGGTGGCACATTCAGGCAGACCGTAATTGTTGCGCAAACCGGGCTCAGATTTTCCTACGCGGTCAACCACTGAGAAGGCATCTTCATAAAAAGCAAGGGTCATTGCCATATCGCGAACCGCCGAGAAGTCGGGTTCATCATCTTCATCCTTCTGACAGGATACAAGGCCGATAGCAAACAGTGCAAGCATGCCTAAAATCATACAATGACTGGGCAGAAATGGATTTTTCATGATTCACAGGTTCACCCCCGCGCATCAAACATCAAACCAATTTTAACATGCGTTAACAAGTATAACAAAGATTAACGCCAAAGCGTGAAAAAAAACTAAATTACAGATGTATGTCGATGATAATCAATGTAAATTGCTTAAAATCGTAGAAACCCCAAAAATTAAATGTTATGCCAATAGAAATCTTATCGAAAGTAGTAAACGGAATCAAAGGGGGTGTAGAAGCAACCCTTAAAGGAAGTGCCGACGTGGGTAGTTCTGTTGCCAACGCGGTACGCGATGTTACAGTTACCACGCTCAAAGGTGTGGGTGAATTGGCCGTGAAAGGAATTCAGCTTCCGGCATCTATTGTTGCCGGAGCGATACACGGTGTGGCAGCCATCGGCGCTACGGTAGTTCGCTCCGTTAAAGGTATTGTAGAAGGTACCATTCAGGGAGCCATGAAAGCCGGAGTTTCGCAGGAAGATGCGGTAAAAGGATCGGTTAAGCAGGCCATCCTGTCAGCCCGCGATCTTGGTGCGGATGTAGGTGGTGTGGCTGTTGAGGCCGTAAAGGGTGCTGTAAGCGGCGTGAAGCAGGTTGGAGGCGACACTGTCTCGGCTACAGGCCATGCTGTAAGCGCTGCGCTCGATGCCGCCAAAGAAATTGGTAGCGAAGCGCTCAGCTCGGTGCAGAAAGCACTCGACGAAAGCGTTGAAGGTGCCAAAAGCGTGTTGAAGGAAGTGAAAAGCTAGGCTTTTCTCTTTCACGATTTTCGGGGAAACTCTATCGGGTTTCCCCTTTTTTTATGTTCACTGAACCGCACCGCTGCTCTGTGAATGCACGCGGTCATACACCCTAACTACAAAAGCCTGCGCATGGCGCTCGTCCGCTTCGTGCCGTTCTTCGTGTACCATTGTCCACGCGTACTTGTCCCAATCAGGAAAAAAGGTGTCGGCCTCCGGGGCATCCTCTACGTGGGTAATGTACAGTCGGTTTACCCTGCCACTGGCCATGGCTTCCGCGTACACCTTGCCGCCTCCGATGATGAAAATTTCCTCCGAATTGTGCCCGGCTGCCAGTTTAATTGCGTCGTTGAGGTTGCTTACAATCAGTGCTCCGGGGGCCTTGTAGCCGGCGTTTCTGGTGAGTACAATGTTGAGCCTGCCGGGCAGGGGGCGGAATGCCTCCGGAATGGATTCGTAATTGCGTCTGCCGGTAATCACGGGGTGGCCCATGGTGGTGTCGCGAAAAAACTTCATATCGAGCGGCAATCGCCACAGCAACCTGTTGTCTTTACCGATGGCTCTGTTTCGGCCGATGGCTGCGATGACAGAGATTTTCATCAAACGGATACTTCAGCCTTGATGTGCGGATGCGGGTCGTAGTTCACCAGCTCAAAGTCTTCGAAACGGAAACTGAACAGGTCTTTCACCTCAGGATTCATTTTCATTTGCGGCAGCGGACGGCAATCGCGCGAGAGTTGTTCGTGGGCCTGCTCCAGGTGGTTGTTGTAAAGGTGAACATCGCCAAAGGTGTGCACAAACTCGCCGGGTTCCAGGTCGCAAACCTGCGCAACCATCAGCGTTAAGAGCGCATAGGAGGCAATGTTAAAAGGTACACCCAGAAAAGTGTCGGCGCTGCGCTGGTAGAGCTGACAGCTCAGTTTGCCATCCGCTACGTAAAACTGAAAGAGGCAATGACAGGGAGGCAGGGCCATTTCGTCAATCAGGGCAGGGTTCCAGGCAGACACAATGTGACGACGGCTGTCGGGATTGTTTTTGATGCCCTCCACAAGGCGGGCAATCTGGTCAACGTGTCCGCCGTTGGGGGCCGGCCAGGAGCGCCATTGGTAGCCGTAAACCGGACCTAATTCGCCGTTTTCGTCGGCCCATTCATCCCAGATGCGCACGCCGTTTTCCTTGAGATAGGCAATGTTGGTTTCGCCTTTCAAAAACCAGAGCAGCTCGTGAATAATGGAGCGCAGGTGCAGTTTTTTGGTGGTCAGTACCGGAAAACCGTCTTGCAGGTTAAAGCGCATCTGGTATCCGAAACAACTCAGGGTTCCGGTGCCTGTGCGGTCACTTTTTGGGGTTCCGTTTTCGAGGATATGCCGGAGCAGGCCGTGGTATTGTTCCATGTGTGCGCGTGTTTGCACAAAGGTAGAAAGCACAGCGGGTAGGATGGCATTGTGTTGAAAAATATTGAAAAGTAGGGGGTGGGCTCAGCGCTTGTGCCTTTACTATGCTTGATGATTGGAAATCTGTTATTTCGACCGAAACAACGCCGCAGGGATTGCGGAGTGGTCTGCTTCGACATGCGTCTGGCCCGAGGGCACAGAAGCCAACCGCAACCGTTCACCACTCAATTAGCAACTAAACCACAAAAGGCGAAGTTGACAACCCTTTTCTGGATTTTACCACATCTATGAACTCACTTTGCATGTGATCAGGCTAAAGACATTTTTTCGCAACTTTTACTCGCCAAATTCTATTTACGCGACGAAATCACGGTAAAAAATAA
>REDV01000057.1 GCA_007695365.1 Cryomorphaceae bacterium
TCAGCTACTCCTCCGAGCCCGCCCTCTCTTTCTCCTGCATTTTCTGATAGCGCTGTATTTCGTTGGTTCCCCTGCCAAACTCGCGTTGTTTGTAGAGTTTGAAGCGAGAAGGCTGCGCACGGCGGGGCCATGCGTTGTTGCCCAGATCAGCGTCGGCCGTTTCGAGGTGGGGATCGAGCATGATGGATACCGCTTCCTTGTCGGTAACAAAAACCTTGGTAACCTTCTCGGTGTTCTTTCGCCAGATTTCTGCCGGTATGCGGCGGATTTCTTTGGTGCCATCGGCGTACTCAAATTCAAGAATAAGCGGCATCACCAAACCACCTATATTGCGGAAGGTGATTTCGTAGAACTGCTGACCTGATTGCAGTCGCGCCAGTTCCTCGTCGCTCAATGACGCAATGTAGCGCTCGTAAGCCACTTCCTCATGCTTGGCAAAAGCTTCGTGGCGGTCAAAATCGGAGTAGAAATCACGAAGGGTTGAATCCTTGTCTGCCAGTCGTTTTGGCATTTCCTCACGGTTGCGGATTTCGCTGATGTGCTCGCGCTCGTTGGCTTTTTGCTCTTCGCGCCATGCCCTGATGTCTTCGGGGTTGCGGGTGTTGATTTGAAACCAGCGGACGTCATCGATGGAAATATCCACGTGGTCCGTTGTAAAGAACCAACCTCGCCAGAACCAGTCTAAATCCACGCCCGAGGCATCTTCCATGGTGCGGAAAAAATCCGCGGGTGTAGGATGCTTAAACATCCAGCGGTTGGCGTATTCCTTAAAGGCAAAGTCAAACAACTCGCGCCCCATCACTGTTTCGCGCAGAATATTGAGCGCAGCCGTGGGCTTGGCGTAGGCGTTGTTTCCGAGCTGAAACACACTTTCGGAGTTGGTCATGATGGGCACCTGGGTGCTTTTATCGCCACTCATGTACTCCACAATGCTGGCCGGAGTGCCGCGACGCGAGGGAAAATCTGCGTCAAACTCACGCTCGGTAAGGAATTGCAAAAAGGTGTTGAGGCCTTCGTCCATCCAGGTCCATTGGCGCTCGTCTGAGTTCACAATCATCGGGAACCAGTTGTGGCCTACTTCGTGGATGATGACCCCAATCACTCCCCATTTCATGCGCTCGGAGTAGGTGCCGTCGGGCTCACAGCGACCGTAATTAAAACAAATCATTGGGTACTCCATCCCGATGCGGTCGGCGTTCACAGAGATGGCTACCGGATACGGGTAATCAAAGGTGAATTTGCTGTAGGTTTTAAGGGTGTGCACCACGGTTCGGGTGCTGTATTGCTCCCACAGCGGATTGGCCTCCTTGGGGTAGTAAGACATGGCCATTACGGTTCGGCCGTCAAAATCTACACCTTGCGCGTCCCAGATAAACTTGCGGCTGCTGGCAAAGGCAAAATCGCGCACATTGTCGGCCTTAAAGCGCCATGTTTTGGTTCCCGAGGCGCGGCCTTTTTCGATTTCTTCGGCTTCTTTCTGCGAGAGAATCATCACGGGTTGGTCGGCCGTGCGGGCTCTGTCGAGCCTGGAGCGTTGCTTTTCAGAAAGCACATCGCGGGGGTTTTGCAGCACGCCTGTAGAACCCACCATGTGGTCGGCAGGTGCTGTAATGCGCACATCGTAATTCCCAAAGTTGAGGGTAAACTCACCTGCGCCGAGAAATTGTTTGTGCTGCCAGCCGTCGTGATCATTGTACACGGCCATGCGCGGATAGAACTGCGCGATGGTGTAGAGGTAGTTGCTGTCGGCTTCAAAGAATTCGTATCCCGAGCGCCCGCCAATCTTCATGCGGTCGTTGATGTTGTACCACCACTTGATTCGAAAAGTATAGGCCGCTCCGGCCGGCAACTGGCGTGGCATATCAATGCGCATCATGGTTTTGTTGATGGTAAAAGGAAGGTCTTTGCCGTCTTTGTCTTTTACCCAGTCAATTTTAAAACCTCCGTCAAAATCGGGTTCCCAGTAATCAATGTCGGCAAAGCGCAGCGAGTCGCCCATAGAGCTTGTGCGGGTTTTGTAGGTGTCCGAATCGCGCGCCCGCACGTTCTGGTCGAGCTGCACCCACAGGTATCGCAACTGGTCGGGAGAGTTGTTGAAGTAGGTGATGGTTTCCTCGCCGTAAATACGCTGGTTGTCATCGTCGAGCGTGACGTCAATCTGGTAATCTGCCCGCTGCTGCCAGTAACGGTGACCGGGGGCACCCGAAGCTGCCCGGTACACATTGGGGGTGGGAAGCAGGTCGTCAATCTGGGCAAATTTGTGTGGCTTATCCTGCGCGTTTGAGGGCGCACACCACATCAAGCCGGCTAGTATGAGAAAGAAACCAAGGTATTTCATGGGCAACTGGGGGTTCAACTTTGCGAAGCGGCTAAATTAAGGAAAATGCCCTGTGCAATGCCTATTTTTGCCCGTATGAAAACAGCGCTGATTTGTGTTCTGCTTATCGCGGCTCCATGGCTCACAGGTTCACCGCCGGTACACGAGGTGTACGTAAGCCTCGCTCAAATTGAATACAACCCCGAAGCCCATACCCTGGAGGTTGCGCTCAAGCTCTTTACCGACGACACCGACCGTTGTGTAGGCCGCAGGTTTCGGGAGAACCTCCGGCTGGGCGAAGCCGATGAGCACGCGCAAAGCGATTCCCTTTTGATGGCCTATGTAGACGAGCATTTCCAGCTTCAATGCGGAGAAGTAAGGCTTCATCCGCGCTACTACGGCAAGGAGGTAAGCATTGATGAAACATGGGTTTATTTTGACTACCCCATTGAATGTGAACCCGGAGTCGACTTAAAAGTGAGCAACCGCATTTTTACGGAAGTGTTTGTGGCGCAGGTGAATCTGGTAAAATTCGAAGGGCCGGGTGTTCAGGCGCAAAGCCTTCAACTCACCCACGATCAATACCGCGGAACGCTGCAACTGCCATGACCAAAAAAGAGAAAGCAGCTTTTGTGATGGAGCAATTGGAGCGTCTGTACCCTGAAACGCCCGTGCCGCTCAACCATGTTGACCCCTATACCTTGTTGGTTGCTGTGCTGCTCAGCGCACAATGCACCGACGCCCGTGTAAACCAGATCACGCCATTGCTTTTTGAACGCGCCGATAATCCGCACGACATGGTGAAACTCACGGTGGATGAAATCAGGGAAATCATCAAGCCCTGCGGGTTGAGTCCGGCAAAATCCAAAGCCATTTACGGATTGTCTGAAATCATTCTGGAGAAGCACGGCGGAGAGGTTCCGCAAACTTTTGAGGAGCTTGAGGCGCTGCCCGGTGTGGGACACAAAACAGCATCCGTGGTGATGGCCCAGGCGTTTGGTGTGCCGGCTTTTCCGGTTGATACGCACATTCACCGCTTGATTTACCGCTGGGGACTGAGCACCGGCAAAAGCGTTGAACAAACCGAAAAAGACTGCAAAAAGCTCTTTCCGCGAGATAGCTGGAACAAGCTGCACCTGCAGATTATCTTTTACGGCCGCGAGTACTCTCCTGCCCGGGGGCTGGACCTCAACAAGGATTTCATTACGGCAGCCATCGGGCGGAAGTCGGTGATTCAGAAGGCTGGGAAAAAGTAGCCAGGCCTAAGAGCGTTAATTGAAGGAGCGGAATTGAGATTTACTGGTGGTTTAAATCCTTTCCGAAAACACTCATATCTGCCTTGGCAACTCGTGGGATAGTTCTTAACTTTATACAATGATTACGCAGCGCCAGAAACAAGCGATTAAGGATGTCCTTTCGGCCTACAAACCCATCATGATTGGTTTGTTTGGGTCTTATGCACGCGGCGAACAGAACTCAAAAAGTGACCTTGATTTACTGGTAGACTTTGACGACAATGTTAACCTACTAGATATCATAGGAATGGAGCAAGAACTGAGCGCCAGATTGGGAATCAAGGTTGACCTCGTAACCAGACGTTCATTACACCCACGACTCAAGGAATACGTAGAGCGCGACCTAATCATTCTGAAACAATGAAAAAGGAGCCTGCTATTTACCTGGAACACATTGCTGGTTGCTCGCTGAAAATTCTTCAGTACACCGAAAACATAACGCAAAATGACTTCATGCTGAACACATTGGTTCAGGACGCGGTAATCCGAAACCTCGAAATAATTGGAGAAGCGACAAAGCAACTGGATCATGACTTTCGCTCAAAATACAGCGAAATCGAATGGAAGAAAATTGCAGGAATGCGTGACAAGCTTATTCATGACTACATTGGGGTTGATTTATGGGCTGTATTCAAGGTGGTAAAGGATATTATACCTGAGTTTCATCAGCAAATTTCAGACATCATTCAGCGCGAATCCGATGGTGCCTGACGTAGGAGGAGTCCGGATTCCAGAGGAGCCATTCGCCATTACAGGTTCATCTGGCTGAGTACATTTTCAATTGTCTTTCCTTAATTTGGCGGCTATGCCGACCATGTTGCAGGATAAACCCAAAACCTACTTCCACGGCCTCGACGGTCTGCGGTTTCTGGCGTTTATGGTGGTGATGGGCGCACACCTGGCGCACCCGCTGTCGGCAGAGTATGAAACCGGATGGCTCCACTACGTGCTGAGCTGGTTTCAATTTGGTTACCTGGCGGTAGATTTATTTTTTGTGCTCTCTGCCTTCCTGATTTCATGGTGGGGTTTTCGCGAAATGGAGCAGCATGGCCGCTTCAGGTTCAGAAGGTATTTTGCACGCCGCGCCATCCGAATCTGGCCGCTTTACTTTTTGATGGTGCTTATTTCGGTGCTGGTCATTCAGCTTCAGCGCGCGGGCGGCATGCCTGAATCGCCCATGCCTTCCATCTGGCACTATCTCACCTTTACGCTCAATTTTGCGGCACTGGAAGGCGACCAGTTTCTGATGGTGATTCTGTGGTCCATTTCGGTGGAAGAGCAGTACTACATCCTGAATGGTTTGCTCATGCGTTTTGCACCGCGTTACTTTGCTGCTGTGAATGTGTTGATTTGGGGCGGCTCCATTGTTTTCAGAATCATGCACCTTGATGCTCCCCTCACCCTGCACTACCATACGCTAAGTGTAATGGCGTGTTTTGCCGCCGGAAATCTTCTCGCCTGGCTTATTTGCCGCAGCCGATACAAATCCACACTGGAAAACTTCTACCGGCAGCAAGGCGCCAATATCCCGCTATGGCTGCTTGTGGGCGGACTCGCTGCCTACCCCATTCTCGCAAGCTACCCATGGGTCTTTGCGCTGGAGAAAGCCTGGATTCCGGTTTTGTTCGCTGCCGCCATCGGCTACCAGTACTTTCGCACATCCGGTATTTTCAGCCTGGAAAAAAGGCGTTGGATCAACTACCTCGGCAAAATTTCCTACGGGCTTTATTGTTTTCACGGACTGGTCATTGCAGTTTTCGTGAATACCCTACATGTAGCCGGAATGACCTATCCTCCACAGCAACCCTGGCTGGCACTTGTGGTTTATCCGATGTTGATGTTGTGCTGCACGGTGCTGCTGGCACACCTCTCATACCGCTGGTTTGAACTGCCCGTGCTTAGACTTCGCGACCACTTTCGATAAGGAACTTCGCTCAAAAATGGTTATTCTTGTATGACCAAAATCACCGCACCATGAGCGAAGAACGCATCGCCAGTTTTCGTGAATTCTACCCCTACTACCTGCGCGAACACCGTTTGCGGGGCACCCGCATCACGCACTTTATCGGAACCACCGGTTTTTTGGTGGCGCTCATTCTGGCAATCTCTACCCCCAACGCGTGGTACATTCTCTATGGCGTTGTATTTGCATACGGCTGGGCGTGGATTGGTCATTTTTTTATCGAGAAGAACAAACCGGCCACTTTTCGCTATCCATTGTGGTCATTGATGAGTGATTTTAAGCTTTACTTTCAGATTATTGCCGG
The DNA here is from genome assembly GCA_007695365.1 of Cryomorphaceae bacterium. Classification (NCBI taxonomy): domain Bacteria; kingdom Pseudomonadati; phylum Bacteroidota; class Flavobacteriia; order Flavobacteriales; family Cryomorphaceae; species Cryomorphaceae bacterium. Next base: position 5,880 of record REDV01000057.1, read on the forward strand.
GAAGGAAAATTTTGGAGAATGAAGTACGTAATGATTTTTGTGGCAGGCTTTGTAAGCTCATTTTCAATGGCTCAAACAACACCCGCGTTGAAAGCAGATACAGCCGACGTTTCGAGTATTGACAATATTGTAAGCGCCTATTACGACGTTACCAACGGACCAGCGGGCCAGCGTGATTGGGCGCGTTACCGGTCGTTGTTCAGGCCTGAAGCACAACTCAACGCGCGGGTTTTCAATCGCTCGGGGCGTTTGCAGTTCATTGGCGGAACGCTCGAGGAATACATCGCACAGGTGGATGAGTACTTTACCATAAATGGTTTTTTTGAGACGGAAATCGGTCGCACAGTACATCACTACAACGACATTGCGCAGGTTTTTACCGCCTATGATGCCCGTCTCGCAACCAACCAGGCCAGCTACCACCGGGGCATGAAGTCCTTGCAATTGGTTTACGACGATGGGCGCTGGTGGATTGTTAATGTATTGTACAACAACGAGCCGAAGCTCAAGCCCATACCCAATGAGTTTTTGTTCGAAAAATATCACAGCGAGCAATGATACCGGAAGGTGTATTGATGGTAAGGCCGCGCTGTTTTGGATACAACCCCGAAACGGCAGAAAGCAATGCATTTCAGCAGAACACTGATCTTGAGCAGGCTTCGTTCCTTGCCCGGGCCGAGTTTGATTGCATGGTTGAAGCGCTCAGCAATGCAGGCGTAAAAGTATTGGTTGCTTCCGATCCGGATGAGCCTTGCTCCGACGCCGTTTTTCCCAATAACTGGCTGGCCTGTATGCCGGATGGAACGCTCATTGTTTTCCCGATGATGGCACCCGGCAGACGCAAAGAGGTGAATGAACCCACCATTGAGTTACTGCGTCATCACACCCTAAGTAAGCACACCATTGACCTGCGCCATCATGCGGATGTGGGCCGCTACCTGGAAGGCACAGGAAGCATCGTCTTTGACCATGCTTTCCGCATAGCCTATGCATGTGTTTCGCCTCGAACCGATATAAAGTTGTTTTCAATGCTTTGCAAAGACATAAACTACGACGCTGTATCATTTCGGGCAACCGATATACGGGGCCAAGAGATTTACCATACCAACGTAGTGATGAGCGTAGGTGCCAACAGGGTTATTCTTTGCGACGAAGCCGTGGAGGACCCGCTTGAGCGCAGTATGCTGAAAGAGCGCATCAAGCGAAGTGGAAAAGAACTGCTCATCATTTCGCTTGCGCAAATGCAAGCCTTTGCCGCAAATGCTTTTGAAGTGCGCTGCGGCGAGGATCATTGCTGGATATTTTCTGAAACCGCATGGAATGCACTTACCGCCGATCAACAGGAATCTCTCAAAAGCGACGGCAAGATTTGCGTTGTTTCCATTCCCACCATTGAGCAACTCGGTGGCGGCAGCGCGAGGTGCATGGTTGCGGGGTTTTATGCTGCTTGAAAACGGCTGCCAAATTCTGAAATAAGAAAAGCCAAAACAAAAAACCCCGCACGAGGCGGGGCTGTTTTTTTGTGATTGAAAACGCGGTGTTACGCCAATCGCCGCTGCAGTTCTGTATCAAGCGCCTCCAGAAAACCTTCGGTGGTGAGGTAGTGCTCTGAAGTCATCTTGTCGCCATGAATGAGCAGCGCAAGGTCTTTGGTCATTTTTCCGCTTTCTACGGTATCAATACAAACACGTTCAAGGATTTCACAGAATTTGACCAGCTCCGGGTTGTTATCGAGCTTACCTCTGAAAGCCAGTCCACGCGTCCAGGCGAAGATAGAGGCAATGGGGTTGGTAGAAGTCTTTTTGCCCTGCTGATGCTGACGGTAATGACGGGTTACGGTACCATGCGCGGCTTCAGCTTCCATGGTTTTGCCGTCGGGTGTTACCAGTGTGGAAGTCATTAAGCCCAACGAGCCAAATCCCTGGGCTACCGTGTCGCTCTGCACATCTCCGTCGTAGTTCTTACACGCCCATACAAAACCGCCGTTCCATTTGAGAGCTGCGGCCACCATGTCGTCAATCAGGCGGTGCTCGTAGGTGATGCCCGCTTTCTGAAACTTGTCTATGAACTCGTTTTGGTACACTTCCTCAAAAATATCCTTGAAGCGGCCATCATAAGCTTTGAGGATGGTATTTTTGGTGCTGAGGTACAAGGGCCATCCTTTGGTAAGGGCCTGATTCATGCACGAGCGAGCAAAACCATAGATAGATTCATCGGTATTGTACATGCTCAGCGCCACACCATCACCCTCAAAGTTGTAAACCTCCCAGGTTTGGGTTTCTCCGCCATCTTCGGGAATGAAGCTCATGGTGAGTTTTCCTTTTCCTTTGATAACGGTATCGGTAGCCTTGTACTGATCACCAAAAGCATGACGACCAATACAAATGGGCTTGGTCCAACCTGGCACCAATCGGGGCACATTCTTCATGATGATAGGCTCGCGAAACACCGTTCCACCCACAATGTTACGAATGGTTCCGTTGGGTGAACGCCACATTTTCTTGAGTTTAAACTCTTCCACACGCGCTTCATCGGGGGTGATGGTGGCACATTTGATACCTACATTGTATTTCTTGATGGCCTCGGCTGCGTCAATGGTAATTTGGTCATCGGTCTCATCCCGACTGGTCATTCCGAGGTCGTAATATCTAATATCCAGCTCAAGGTATGGAAGGATGAGTTTGTCTTTGATAAATTTCCAGATGATGCGGGTCATTTCATCCCCGTCCATTTCAACCACCGGGTTGGTAACTTTAATTTTTTGCATTGTTACGTGTTTTTTTAAGCGATTTTCTACTGAGCGGCAAAGGTAGCAATCCCTGCGTTTTAAGGCGAGTTTACAAGGGCTTAATCCTAAGAACCTCCTCTATAAACCGGCTTACCTCGCGCTCCACACGCTCCACGTCTTTCGACTTGATGGGTGAGGCCAGCACATGATCTCCGGGGGTATCAAAAGCGTAAAGCACCTTCTCATCATCGGGGGTGGCGAGCAGGTTGTGCATCCAGCGAATGGCCTCCACCTTAACCACTTTATCCTGTGCGGTATCATTGGCAAAGTAGAACCCATTGAACACCGGCTGGGTTACACGCTCAAAGGTTTCAGGAATCATGGTGGTTTCAATCAGCTCTTGAAGTTCAACCAGCGCCTCGTTGCGGTATTTGGTGTTCCAGTATTTGGCGTATTCGTCGCTCCCATCTACATAGCGGTACTCGTCGCCCAGTACAATGTTGGCTATTTGAAGCCCCCACGGATTATTGAGCAAAAAAGCAAACGGGTCGTTGATGCGCACATTGGGCGAGAGGTTGATGACGGCGTGTACCTGCGGAAATTCTGCCGCCAGTTTAAGCGCTGCTGTGCCACCCGTGGAAGTGGAAAGCAGAATGACCTTCTCTCCGATTTGGGTGCCAATGGCCAGTGCGAAGAGTGCGCTGTCGTAGAATTTCTCCGCGCTGAATTTGAGAAGTGCCTCCGTGGTATCGATGCCGTGATCGTGCAATCGCGCAAGGAAAAGATTGAAGCCATAGCGCTCTGCCAGGTTGCGATGCAAGGGATAACCTTCGTGGTGTGAAGCTGAAAAACCGTGCAGGTACACAAGGGCGTATGGCGTTTTCTGCCTGAGCGTGTCATTGGTCCAAACGATGTGTGCCTCATTACCCGGTTTCAACTTGTGCCGCCCTTCCATGCGCGCCACAATTGCGTCGAGCAGATCAGGCTCTACAGGCATCTCAGGCAATGTGGTTTTGTACTGTGGTGCGGGTGGCCTGGGCCCGCCAATATAGAGCATCAGAAGAGCAAAAACTACAGCAAGCAGCAGGTACCGTTTGTGGCGCATCTCAAAGAAATTGACCCCCGAAAGGTAACGAAAAAAGGCCGGCACCGGGCCGACCTTTTGAATGCTGTTTCAGTATGCTGTTTACCGCACAGGGGCTGAATCTCCACGGCGTTGTGGAGCCTGATCTCCGCGCGAACGCTGCTGCATTTGCTCACCACGTGATGCGGGTTTCTGACGCATTTCACGGCGGTGTTCCTGTCGCTGATCCATTCGCTCGCTGCGCTGTTTCTGCATCGCGTCCCACCGCTCCTGCTGCTCGGTGGTGAGAATTTCGCGAATGCGCGCATCGGTTTCATCACGCTGCTCGCGCACTGCTTCGCGGCGATCTGCACGCTGCTCTCGCTGGGCATCTTTCATCTTAGCTTGCTCGAGCACGAGTTTGTACACGCGCTTTTGCTGCTCTTCTGTCAGGTTGAGGTTTTCCGTCATGCGCTCGGTTCGCATTTTGGCGCGGTCTTCTGCGCTGCGGGTTTGCATTTCAGGTTGCCGCTCCAGTCTTTTCTCTGTTGTGGGGTTTCCTTGTTGTGCCATGACTGTGCTTCCTGCAATCAGTGCTATGGCAATGATGGCTATTTTCTTCATGTTGTGTGATTTTTTTGGGTTGTTGTGCAAGGGTCGTGCCAGTGCTGGGTTATGTTTCTGTTTTGCTCCGTTTGACTTGCATTTCGCCAAAAGGTTTAAAATCCATGAATGCGTTATATCCGACTTATCAGAAACGAACTAACTGAAAAGCTCCAAACAAGACAAATCCGCACATTTCGCATCATCCAAAAAATCTTTGATTAACTCTTGCTATTTCACGAAAAGCTGAGCTACCATCCTTGAGTTCAAATTTCCTGTACGCAACCAAATGATTTTGGGAGGATGACCGTAAAGACCTGACATGTCAGAAAAATCTGAATCGAAAGTGGCTATGGCGTAATTATTCTCTTTAGCATACGACCAAATCTGCAAATCAGTAAAGTTTTCCAGGTTCAACAATATTACTTGAGCACACCCGGGAAAGCTGTCTTCAATTAATGTCAAAACGCGAAACGAAATATTTTGGTCGAATAGAATTCTCATCAGGCCACCCTTGTTCTACCCTCTCTGTCAGCAGCATAAGCCAAACAAGCCCTTATATCCCTTTCTGTCAATTCCGGAAAATCAGCAACAATCTCAGCAATACTCATCCCCGAAGCGAGCCAGCCCAATACATCATCTACTGAAATCCTTGTATCTCTTACGCATGGCCGGCCAAATCGAACCTCGGAACGAATACGAATAATTTGCTGATACTCCTTCATGGTAGGTTGAGATTACGTTTACGTCTCGTCAAAATCAATGTGCGCATCCTGGGACGCCCTTCCACAAATATCGTAAAAATCCGTCAAAGAAAATCGTTGAAGGAATGTTGCATGAACCCACTTCAACGGCCATTTCCACGGAATAAAAACTTTCCAACAATACCCATAAAGGGTGCAAATCGTGGTTCTATCCTCTTCAATTTCCCGTAATTTTGGAGCGTGGATTACTTAAACGAACTCAACGAATCACAGCGGGCCGCAGTGCTGCATACTGAAGGCCCCAGCATGGTGATTGCCGGCGCTGGTTCCGGAAAAACCCGGGTGCTCACCTACAAAATTGCACACCTTATTGAAAAAGGAGTGGACCCCTTCAACATCCTGGCGCTCACCTTCACCAACAAGGCGGCACGCGAGATGAAAGAGCGTATCGGGCAAATTATTGGCGAGGCCGAAGCGCGCAACATCTGGATGGGAACCTTTCACTCGGTGTTTGCCCGAATTCTTCGCTTTGAAGCTGAAAAACTGGGCTACCCCTCCAACTTCACCATTTACGATACTGCCGATAGCAAGAGCCTGCTCAAGTCTATCATCAAAGACATGCAGCTCGACGACAAAATTTATAAGCCCGGTTTGGTGCTCGGACGAATTTCGGCTGCCAAAAACAACCTTATTTCTCCGCAGGCTTACAAAGAAAACAGCGATGTAGCCGGTGAAGACCACCTAAGCGGACGACCCAAGCTGGCCGATATATACCACGCCTACGCCGTGCGCTGCTACCGCGCCGGAGCCATGGATTTCGACGACCTGCTGTACAACACCAACGTGCTGCTGCGCGACTACCCCGATGTGCTTCACAAATACCAGCACAAGTATCACCACATTCTGGTGGACGAGTACCAGGATACCAACTACTCGCAGTACCTCATCGTGAAGAAACTGGCGGCACTCAACGAAAACCTCTGCGTAGTGGGCGACGACGCTCAAAGCATCTACGCCTTTCGGGGAGCGGATATCTACAACATCCTCAACTTCAAAAAAGACTACCCCGATTACAAGCTGTTTAAGCTGGAGCAAAACTATCGCTCCACCCAAACCATCGTAAACGCCGCCAACAGCATCATCGATAAAAACAAAAACCAGATTAAAAAGAAGGTTTGGACCGATAACGAAGAAGGCAGCACCATTGAAGTGAAATGCTGTGTTTCGGATTCGGAAGAAGGTTTTATGGTGTCTAACGCCATTTTTGACACGCAAATGAGCGAGCAGGCCCTCTACTCAGATTTCGCCATTCTGTATCGCACCAACGCGCAGTCGCGAAGCATGGAGGAAGCCCTGCGAAAGCTCAACATCCCTTACCGCATATACGGTGGACTTTCATTTTACCAACGTAAGGAAATCAAAGACTTGCTGGCGTATTTCAGACTTACCGCCAACCCCAATGATGAGGAAGCCCTGAAACGCATCATCAACTACCCCGCTCGTGGCATCGGCGCTACCACCGTTGACCGCATTGTGGCAGCCGCGCTCGAAAACAACGTGGCCCTGTGGGACGTGGTAACCGAACCTCAACAATTTGGCGTATCGTTGCGATCCAACATTGTCCAGCAAATTCAGGGCTTTGTATCCATGATTCGTGGATTCAGAAACCAACTTGCCGCGGCCAGCGCATACGATTTGGGGCACCTGATTGCCTCCAGTTCCGGATTGCTGCGCGACTTGCACGCCGACAAAACCCCGGAGGGCGTGAGCCGCTACGAAAACATTCAGGAATTGCTGAACGGTCTGAAGAACTTTACCGAGCAAGCCATTGCCGACGGGCGCGAATCGCACACCCTTAGCGACTTTTTGATTGACGTTGCCCTGCTTACCGATGCCGACCAGGATGACGACGACAACAACAAGGTTACGCTGATGACCATTCACGCGGCCAAGGGGCTGGAGTTTCCGTACATCTACATTGTGGGGATGGAAGAAAACCTGTTTCCGTCGCAAATGGCCCTCGAAAGCCGTTCCGGACTCGAAGAAGAGCGTCGGCTGTTTTACGTGGCCCTGACCCGCGCCGAAAAACGAGCCATGCTTTCTTACGCCCTGTCGCGATACAAATGGGGAAACCTTCAGCGCTGCGAACCGAGCCGTTTTATAGATGACATTGACGAGAAATACCTGACCCTGCCCCCCAAGCCGCACTCAACTTTTGCACACAGTGAAACACGGTCGGCCTTTGGTACCAAATACCGGCCCCGCACCGCTCCTGAAACTGCGCAACCCAAACCTTTTGAGCCACGCAAGAATCTGAAAAAAGTGCAGTCGAACATGGCTTCGGCACCCGGCGACAACGCGCTGGGCCTGTCGCTGGCCGTTGGCGACGAAGTAGAACACGATCGTTTTGGCAAGGGCAAGGTGCTTCAACTCGAAGGAAAATCGCCCGACACCAAAGCCACGGTGTTTTTCCCAACCGTAGGTCAAAAGCAACTTCTGCTCCGCTTTGCGCGGCTCCGGCTGCTCAACTGACCCCAATCAGAATCATTACCTTTGGCCCGTTAAAATCAACACATGGAATACAATTCACAACGACCCGACCTGGTTATTCCCGAATACGGAAGAAACATCCAGAACATGGTCAATCACATTAAAACCATTGAAGACCGCGAGGAGCGCAACCGCGCTGTGGAGTCGGTACTGAAAATGATGGGGCAACTCTTTCCCTATCTGCGCGACATGGACGACTTCAAGCACAAACTCTGGGATCACCTGCACATCATGTCGGATTTTGAGTTGGACGTGGACAGCCCCTACCCCAAACCATCGCCGGAAACCTTCAAAACCAAGCCTAACCACATGGCTTATCCGCAGGGCGATATACGCTACGGACACTACGGAAAAACCATTGAGCGCCTGATTGCATCGGTGGCAGCCGAGGAGGATGATGAGAAACGCGAAAAACAAATGTGGAGCCTCGCCAACCTGATGAAAAAAACCTACCTGGCGTGGAACCGCGATACCGTAAAAGACGAAGTAATTGCCAATCAACTTAAAGAAATGTCGAAAGGCAAACTTGTGCTGGACGACCCTTCAAAACTTCAGCCTACCGCCGATTTGCTCAAAAACCTGCCCGCAACAACCACCTCGAGCAGCGGAGCAAAAAGGAAAAAAGGAAAAAGTAACCGCCGTAAAAAACGCTAATGGGATCTTTCTTGATTGAAGGCGGACGACAACTCAGCGGAGAACTCGTTCCACAGGGAGCCAAAAACGAAGTACTGCAGATTCTTTGTGCGGTATTGCTCACTCCCGAAGAGGTGGAGATTTCGAACATCCCCGACATTGTGGATGTAAACCGGCTCATTGATTTGCTGCGCGATATGGGTGTGAAGGTGAATCGCGTAAGCGGCGATACCTACCGCTTTCAGGCAGATGATGTGGACCTTGAATACCTGCTTTCAGAAAAGTACAAGAAGAAAGGCGCGGGACTGCGCGGGTCTATCATGCTCGTTGGCCCAACCCTGGCCCGTTTTGGCAAGGGCTACATTCCCAAGCCGGGCGGCGATAAAATCGGCAGGCGACGACTGGACACCCACTTTATCGGCTTTGAAAAGCTGGGCGCGAAATTCACCTACAACGCCGAGGAAGAGTTTTTCAGCGTTTCGGGTGATGACCTCAAAGGCACCTACATGCTGCTCGACGAGCCGTCAGTTACCGGAACGGCCAACATCATCATGGCCGCCGTGATGGCCGAAGGCACCACCACCATTTACCACGCTGCCTGCGAGCCTTACATTCAGCAGTTGTGCCAGATGCTCAACAGCATGGGAGCCAAAATACACGGTGCAGGCTCCAACCTGATTGAAATTGAAGGAGTGGAATACCTCGGCGGCTGCACACACCGCTGTCTGCCCGATATGATTGAAATCGGTAGTTTTATCGGGCTGGCCGCTATGACACAAAGCGAAATCACCATAAAAGACGTGGCCTACCCAAAACTGGGTGTAATTCCCGACGTGTTTCGCAGGTTGGGAATCCAAATGGAGCTTCGGGGCGATGACCTTTATATACCGGCACAGGAATCCTATACCATTGACAGTTTTATTGACGGCTCCATTCTCACCATCTACGACCACCCCTGGCCGGGATTCACCCCTGACCTGCTGAGTATTGTACTTGTGGTTGCCACTCAGGCCCGGGGAAGTGTGCTGATTCATCAGAAAATGTTTGAGAGCCGCCTCTTTTTTGTAGACAAGCTGATTGACATGGGTGCACAAATCATTCTCTGCGACCCGCACCGGGCTACCGTTATTGGATTGAACCGCCAATATCCGCTCAAGGGTATCAGCATGACCTCGCCCGATATCCGTGCGGGTGTGTCGTTGCTCATCGCAGCGCTATCAGCTCGCGGCAACAGCACCATTCACAACATTGAACAAATTGATCGCGGCTACCAGCACATTGACCAACGGTTGAACGCAATTGGCGCAAGCATTCAGCGTTTGGGTTGAACAATGGCTTTCCAAAGCAAAGTGGAATAATGTTTGCGTAGCCCCTTGCCTCAACAACGAACTAAACGTAAATTGGCTCAAATTTTTGCAACATGAAGAATACAGGAATTTTCGCATTGGTTTTGATGATAGGCGCATGGCTTTTCACCACCACAGCAATGGCACAGAGTGCTGTAACCCCCACCGGCAAGGTCGGTCTCAACATTGGCGACACCGCGCCTGAGCTCGCCTTTAAAAACCCTGATGGCAAAGAAATCAAGCTGTCGCAACTCAAAGGCAACGTGGTGCTGATTGACTTCTGGGCTTCGTGGTGCGGTCCTTGCCGACGCGAAAACCCCAATGTGGTTGCGGCCTATGAAAAATACTCCAAGGCAAAATTCAAAGACGCCAAAGGTTTTGAAGTGCTGGGCGTTTCGCTCGATAAAAACCACGCCAGTTGGGTAAAAGCCATTGAGCAGGATAATCTTCACTGGCCACACCACATGAGTGATTTGGGCGGATGGAGCTCAGCCCCTGCGGCTGTGTACCAGGTGCGCAGTATTCCTGCCAGCTTTTTGGTGGACGCCAATGGTGTAATTGTCGCCAAAAACCTCCGTGGCCAAACACTGCACCTTGAACTCGACAAGCTGATTAAAAAGCTGTAAACAATACGGATTGAATCTATAAAACGGGCTCCTGAACAGGGGTCCGTTTTTTTTTTGACGAATTGCTCCATCGGCACATTCCGAAATCGTTCAAAAACTTCTGGAGCAACGCAAAGGATGCCGCTTGCAGCATTTTTTACGTTAACCACAGGGATTTTGGCTTAACATTGCAGAAATGAACTTTCTGACCAAACCTTTTCCCGCATTCAGAGAACCCAAACAAGTGGTTCAATCGGCCATTTTGTTTGGACTTTTTGTAGCCTTGTTTCTCGGCGTGTTCAAGCCTTTCGGACTTGAAGGTCTTGGCGAAAACCTGCTGTTGATTGCCGCGGGTTACGGCGTCATTACCTCCGTGTGTATGCTGATGATTCAGTGGTTGACCCCTAAACTTTTTCCGAATTTTTACCGCGAGGAACACTGGACCACAGGGCGGGAGATTGTTCAAACCATGGCCAATATTGTGCTGATTGCCGTGGGAAACTGGATGTACTCCTGGGCGCTGGGGTTTTTTGACGCCAACTGGTATTCCTTTGTTGTGTTTTTAGGATTCACTTTGGCCGTGGGTATCATTCCGGTGAGTATCCAGGTGTTGATTCGCCAGAACAGTTATCAACGCAAATACAGCAAAAGCTCTGATGCGATTAATCTCCAAATCGCCGAACGAACTGCGGATGCCCGCGATAGCCGCGCGATTCAAATCAGCGACGAGAACGGGAAAGTTGTATTGGAAACTGCTCCTGAAAAAATCATCGCTGCCGAATCGGCAGACAATTATGTGAAAATCTATTCCCTGGCCGACAACGGAGCATCCAACGAAATGATCCGCACCACCCTGGCTGCTCTGGAAGACATGCTGGCAAATGACCCACGTTTTTTCCGCACCCACCGATCATGGCTGGTCAATCTGGGCAGAATAGAAAAAGTGAGCGGCAATGCGCGGGGATATACCCTAAGGCTCGATGGATTTCAATCTGAAATTCCGGTGGCCCGAGGTCGGATTGCAGCCTTTGATGAGGTGATGGGTAAATTTTAGTTCACGAATTCCCTTTCCCGTTCACCCCAGGAGCCCCTACTGGCTTCCCATTCGTCCCAAAGCCTTCCCTGCGGCCCCATTTATTTGAATACACACACATTGCGCTGTAAGATTGCAGCAGTACACGCTTTTCACTGTTAAACTGCTATATCATGACCGCACAAATCTTACTCTACATTCACATTGCAGCTGGCACCATTGCACTGACGATCGGCGCACTGGCTGCATTTTCGCGCAAAGGCGGAAACCTGCACATACAGGCCGGGCGGGTATTTGTGATTTCCATGGCCGTTACGGCGCTTTCGGCCATTGTTCTCAGCACCATTCGTCCAAACCCCTTTTTGTTGGGCATCGGATTTTTCACAGGATACCTAGTATTCAGCGGCTGGATATGGGCACGGCGCATAAAAATTCGGCTTCGGTTGCGCTATGCAAAATGGGTGGCCTGGCTCAGTATGGCACCGGCCATCTACATGCTCTATCACGCATTTTCTCATGGGTTTATCAACTGGATACTGGTGGTGTTCGGTGGAATTCTACTTTCGATGGCCATTCCGGATGCCATCCGGCGTAAAAATCCCGAATCGCCCATTCGACTGCACGCCAGCAGAATTGGCGGGGCTTATATTGCTGCGTTCACGGCATTTCTGGCGGTAAACATCGAGTGGAGCTTGTGGGTGTGGCTCGGGCCCTCAGCAGTGGGCGCACCGCTGATTGCATGGGCGCAAAGGCGTTTCGCAAGATGAATGAATCCGCAAAGACACTAGTCTTGCCTCGCGTGGTAGACCAGAATTTTGACTCCTGCGCAGTAGCCCTTCCTCGTCCTCGTTGCAAACGAGGATTTAATGACCCCACGAAGCAGAGCTTCGCGAGTACGGGGGATACTATCCTGCTCCAGAGCCAATCCCGGCCCTTTGCTTCTGAATTGATTTTGTGAGCGCCTTATCACTGGTAAATTCTCTCTTTTCACCCGTGTAAATGATGGGAAATCTGTACTTTTCGGCTATGAAATGGTTCTGTGTGTATCTGCTACTTCTGTTGTGTACGTCAAGTGTATCAGCGCAAAAAATTCTGCCGGCTGAATCGCTCCAAAGGCTCGACTCCATGATTACCGCTTTGGATTATGTGATTGAATCTGAATTTGAGCACAGCTACATTTTAAGATATGACCCCGAGGGTGGAATTGTGGCCATGCTGCGAGAGAAGTTCTATGTGGACACCCCTAGAAAAACACCTGATCAGTATTACACGTTGTTTAAATTGTCGGAAATAGACCCCGTGACCGTAGAATTGCGCGAAGAGGAAAACGGTTTCGGCTTGCATTTCTTTACCGCCAATAATGCACGAGCAATCATCAATTCGATATATGTTGACAAGGAGCTAAAGATGCAGTCTGAGTCTGATAGACTGGTGTTGGGTTTTTGGCCTACAAAGGCCGACCAGGATTTGCTTGTTGCTCTGAAGAATGAACTTATCAGATTGATTTACGAGGTGTGGGAGGGCAACGTACCGCAATTCGAAACGGATGTACAAAAGCCGGCGGCGCTCTTTATCAACGGCGAAGAGGTAAAATGGCAGCAGTCTCCGACATCAAAGGACACTAAAAAGGATTGAGGCATATAGTTTATCCCAAATTATGCAATAGGAGGAGCGCTTAGCTCCGAACTACCTGCGCGCCGGCAGGCAGGCCTGACCGCCATAAATACTTCAATTTGTGTCAGGAGGACCTGCCCGCCTTCAATATCTTAAGACGGCAGGCGGACAGGTAGCTTCCTTGAATGCCGTGACTGAACTTGCACGCGTTTGCAACGTTTGCAGTTTTGAAACCTAAATAGATGGCTGTATACCGCGATTACACCTGGGCCTGCGGACAAAGTTCTGAAAGCACGCTTTGAAATCTTGTCGGAGCCACTGTTTGAATGAGGCTCCAAACCAAAGCCACCGTAGTTCCAAATGCGCCCGGGTTCTGTTTTGTTGGAGTGTGCCTGTCATGGCTAAAAGGAAAAATGCCGTTGGCAGCAAATCCCCTAACTGGCTAATGATCATGTCATGCCATCACCTCATCGCTATACAATCTTCCTCCCCTAAAACTCCGCGTTCTTCGGTGTCCTCGGGAAAGGAATCACATCCCGGATGTTGGTCATCCCAGTAACGAACATCATCAGCCGCTCAAAACCCAACCCAAAACCACTGTGTTCACAGGTTCCGAATTTGCGCGTTTCGAGGTACCACCACACGTGCTCGTCGGGGATGTTGAACTCGGCACACTTTTGTTTCAGCACCTCTAGCCGCTCTTCGCGCTGTGAACCGCCCATGATTTCGCCAATACCCGGAAACAGCACATCCATCGCTGCCACGGTTTTGCCGTCGTCGTTCAATCGCATGTAAAAGGCCTTGAATCCCTTGGGGTAATCGGTGATGATTACCGGTTTGTTGAAGTGCTTCTCAACCAGGTAGCGCTCGTGCTCGCTCTGCAGGTCGGTGCCCCACTCAACGGGATATTGAAATTTCTTCTTTTTGTAGGGTTTGCTGTTGCGCAAAATGTCGATGGCCTCGGTATAGGAAATGCGCTCAAAGGCGTTTTCCACCACAAATCGCATGCGGTCGGTAAGCGGCATTTCGTGACGCTCGTTTTGAGGCTTTTGCTTTTCGGCGTCGGCTTCGCGTTTTGCCAAAAATTCAAGGTCTTCTGCGCAGTTATCAAGAATGTATTGTACCGTGTATTTCAGAAAATCCTCGGCCAGGTTCATGTTGTCGTGAATGTCGGCAAAGGCCACCTCTGGTTCTATCATCCAGAACTCGGCCAGGTGGCGCGAGGTATTGGAATTCTCCGCACGGAAGGTTGGTCCGAAGGTATAAACCTTGCCCAATGCCAGCGCTGCCAGCTCGGCTTCCAGCTGCCCCGAAACGGTCAGGTTGGTTTCCTTGCCGAAAAAGTCTTTGCTGTAATCGATTTCTCCCGATTCGGTTTTGGGCACATTGTTCAGATCGAAGTTGGTGACGTGAAACATTTCGCCTGCACCTTCCGCATCCGAACCTGTGATAATCGGTGTGTGCAGGTTGTAAAAACCACGGTCATTGAAGTACTTGTGAATGGCAAACGAGAGCGCGTGCCGAATGCGAAACACCGCCGCAAAGGTGTTGGTGCGAAACCGTAAATGGGCTTTTTCGCGCAGAAACTCCAGGCTGTGCTTTTTGGGCTGAATGGGGTATTCTTCGGGGTCGGCGTCGCCAAGAATGATCACTTCGCTAACCTTCACTTCCACGCTTTGTCCGTGGCCGGGCGATTCAACCAGCTCTCCGTGTACCGCTACCGCAGCACCCACCGTTATACGTTTGCGGAGCGAGTCGTCTATATCGTCCAGACCCACCACCGCCTGTATATTGCGCAGCGTCGAACCATCATTAATGGCCACAAACTGGTTGTTGCGAAAGGATCGCACCCAGCCCTTTACAACCACTACTTCGCCCGGCTTGCCGCCGTCCAGTATGTCTTTGATTTGCTTCGTTCCCATAAGGCTTGTTAAACAGGGTGCAAAAGAACAAACTTTTTGCCTTTGCTCCGGCTCAATGCAGAGATTTTTAAACGCATAGCACACATGGCGTTCACCACTTATCATTCAATACGACCTTTCTTAAAAACGCCGGAAACATTTTAGTGTGTAAATTGTTTCCATTGTTCCTTTGTCTTACATTTGCGCCCGTGAATCAGGAACAACACATTATTCAACAGGTTATTGGTCTCTTTTTGAAGTACGGCATCAAGAGCCTTACCATGGACGACATTGCCCGTCACCTGGGCGTATCGAAGAAAACATTGTACAAATACGTTTCGGACAAGAACGACCTGGTGCGCCGTGTAGTTACGCTTCAGAGTGAGCTGGAGCAGCAGATCATCGCCAAAATCTGTGAACGCGGACTGAATGCCATCGACGAGATTTTTGAAATCAGCAGGATTGTAGCCGAGCTGCTGGGTCAGATGCACCCTTCAGTGCACTACGACCTGGAAAAATACCACCCGGAGGTATGGCGCTCCACCTTTAAGCACCGCGAAGATTTTGTGTTTAACTGCGTGCTGGAGAATCTCAACAAGGGCAAAAAGGAAGGCCTTTACCGCGAAGACCTGAACACTGGGGTCATTGCACGGTTGTACATCGCCAAGATGGATGTGCTGTTCGACGGTGAGATGTTTCCGGCTACACAATTCAATTTCAGGGAGGTGTACCTGGAATTTTTCCGCTATCACATCCGCGGAATAGCCAGCCACCAGGGATTGCAATACCTGATTGCCAAGGTTCAACAAGAAAAAAATTCGCCAACAAACCACTAAACCCAAACCCGATATGAAACCCCTACAAATTGCTGTTTGCGCGCTGTTCCTTGCCGGAATGCAGCCGGCTGTGGCACAACAGGACCCCGTGCGGCTGTCGCTGGAAGAGGCGCAGAAATACGCCCTGAAGCACGCCTACAGCCTGGATTATGCCGATATGGAGGTGCGTGCAGCCAGCTACCGCAACCGCGAGCTCACAGCCATCGGTTTACCGCAAATCAATGGAGACATTTCGTTTACCAATTACCTGGATCTTCCAACAACCGTGCTTCCGGCCAATGCATTTAACCCGGCGGCACCCGAAGACGAACTGGTAGGTGTCCGCTTTGGAACGGATTATACTTCTACGGCGTCGCTCAGAGCCTCTCAGCTCATTTTTGACGGAACCTACTTTGTGGGGCTTAAGGCGGCAAAAACCTATGTCAGGTTGAACCAGTATGGCCTGGAGCAATCCAAAAACGAGTTGCGGAAAAACGTAACAGAGGCCTATGCCCTGGCCGCTATGGCTTCTGAAGCCGTACAAGTGCTAAAGGACAATATGAAGAGCCTGGAGTCACTGCTGGCAGAAACCGAAAAGCTATTTGACAGCGGTTTTCGGGAGGAGTTGGATGTAAACCAGTTGCAACTTCAGTTTTCAAGTCTTAAAAATGCGGTGCGCCAAGCAGAGCGCAATGTGGATATTACCCGCAATCTGCTGAAGTTTCAGATAGGTATGCCGGTGGCTACACCCCTTGAATTGAGTACCACGTTGGATGAACTTGCCGATGTGTCCTACATGCCCATGATGCTTGAGCGTGATGTGAAACTTCAGGGACATACCGACATTCTCACCAACGAAACCAACGTGCAATTGCGCGAACTGAATGTGCGGGCCGAGCGCATGGCGGGGGCACCCAATCTAGGCGGGGTTTTTACTGCCCAGCAACAGGCTTTTCGCAACGACATGGATTTTTTTAGTGCAAACAGTGATTGGTTTCCCAATACCTTTTGGGGCCTTCAGCTCAACGTGCCCATTTTCTCGGGCTTTATGCGCCACAACAAGGTGCAACAAGCCAAGGTGGAGGTGGAACGCGCCAAAAGACAGCTTGAACAGGTGCGCGAAGGTCTGGAGCTGGAAATTGCCACTCAGCGCGCCAATTTTGCCAGTGCCATGGAAGTGTACAACACCGAAAAAGAAAACGTAGCACTGGCCGAAAAAATATTCAATACCACCACCCGCAAATACCAGGAGGGCCTGTCGGGAAGCTTTGAATTGCAGCAGGCTGAAACGCAAATGCTCAACGCCCAAAGCAGCTTTTTGCAATCTGCCTACGAAGTAATCACAGCCAAAGCCGCCCTCGAAAAAGCCCTTGATATTCAACCGTAAACCGATAGCCCTTACACCCATGAAAAAGCTAGTATATTTTGCCGCTGTAGTGCTTTTCACCTCCTGCGGGAATGATTCGTACCAAACTGAACTCGATCAGCTCAAATCGCGTCGCGACAGTCTGAGAAATGTCTATGAAAACCTTGCAGAAACCATTCACGAACTGGAAGCTGAAATTGCACGGCTCGACACCAACAAACGCCTAACACTGGTAACTACTTTGCCCGCTGAGCGCGATACCTTCAGACACTTTTTTGAGGTATATGGTAGTGTGGACGTAAAACGAAACGCTGTGATGGTAGCAGAAAGCCCCGGTAGGGTGATTGACATCAAGGTGAAAGACGGCGATCGGGTGCAACGCGGCCAGGTGCTCATACGGCTGGATGATAGTGTGCTGCGCAAAAATATGGCCGAGCTGGAAACCAGCTACGAACTGGCCCTCACATTGTATGAAAGGCAGGAGCGCTTGTGGAAGGACAAAATCGGTTCGGAGGTGCAGTACCTTGAGTCAAAAAACCGCAAAGAGAGCCTCGAAAACTCGCTGGCTACGCTGCAGGAACAGATTCAGAGAATGACCGTTCGCGCACCCTTTTCGGGTGTGGCGGAGAATGTCATGATTAAGCTGGGAGAAATGGCCGGAGCCGGAGTGCCTCTCTTGCGCGTACTCGACCTTTCGGAGTTTCAGATTGAATCGGAAGTACCCGAACGGTACGCAGGCTTGCTCAAAACCGGCAGTGCAGTGGAAATTATTTTCCCCGGTCGGGATACGCTCAACGCTACCATCAGCTCGGTAGGAAGTTTTATCAACCCGGGCAACCGCACCTTCCGCATCCTGGTGGATGTGGATGCCGAAAACGGCAAGTTCAAACCCAATCAGCTCACCATCCTGCGCATCAATGATCAATTGGTTCCGGATGCTGTGGTGCTGCCAGCCAATGTGATTCAGCAGGATGCGCAGGGCAAAAGCTTTGTCTTTATTGCGGTACAGGAGCCCAACGGTGCGCACAGGGCCCTAAAGCAGGTAGTACAAACCGGGGCAACCTACAAGGGGAAAACCCTGGTGCGGTCAGGGCTCAAAGGCAACGAACACATCATTGACAAAGGCTCGCGCAGCATTCGAAGCGAACAACTTATCTCGCTGGCCGACTAATCACCCAACTACACCGGTACAACCATGAACCTTCAACCCAAACATACCAAAGAATTCGGGCTTTCATCCGCCGCGGTCAACAACCGAACCACTGTGCTGGTGCTGGTGGTGTTCATCTTTCTGGCCGGACTGATTGCCTACACCAATATGTCCAAAGAGAGCTTCCCGGAAGTGGTGATTCCCGAGATTTATGTCGGTACGCCCTACCCCGGTAACTCACCGCTCGATATCGAAAAACTCATCACGCGGCCCATTGAGAAAGAAATCAATACAATTTCGGGCGTGGATGAAATCAACTCAACGTCCATACAGGGCCACAGCTCCATCCAGGTGAAGTTCGACTTCAGCGTGAGCCCAGAAGAGGCTTTGCGCAAGGTGAAAGACAAGGTGGATGTGGCCAAAAGCGACAGCGACTTTCCGCAGGACCTTCCGGCCGATCCCAACGTCTTTGAGCTCAACATCTCAGAGATGATGCCCATCATGAACATCAACCTCTCGGGCGATTATTCTGTAGATCAGCTCAACAGCTACGCCGAATACCTCGAAGAGAAAATCGAAAACCTTCCCGAAATCACCGAAGTGGAGATTCGCGGGGTTACCGACAAGGAAGTGGCCATCAGTCTGGATCTTCATAAGATGGAAGCCATGCAAATCAGTTTCTACGACGTATCACAAGCCATCAGCGACGAGAACGTAACCATCTCGGGGGGTGATGTGCTGATTGGCGATTTCCGCCGAAATGTGCGTGTAGTAGGTGATTTTGCCCACATGGATGACATACGCAATACCGTGGTGAAGCGGGAGAAAGGCAACATTGTGTACCTCAAGGATATTGCGGAGGTGACCTTCGGCGAAAAGGAGCGCGAAAGCTATGCCCGCGATTACCTGAACCCAGTGGTGATGGTAGATGTGAAGAAACGCGCCGGCGAGAATCTGCTGGAGGCGTCAGACAAAATCCGCGACATTGTGGCCTATGCCCAGGCCCATGTTTTCCCTGACGACCTCAAAGTGTCTATTACCAATGACCAAAGCAACAGCACGCGCAACCAGCTTGACGAACTGGAAAACAGCATTCTGTTCGGGATGATGCTCGTGGTGGGGGTGCTTCTGTTTTTCCTCGGATTGCGCAACGCTGCCTTTGTAGGTATTGCTATACCGATGTCCATGCTCATGGCCTTTATGCTCCTGGGCGCGCTCGGCGTTACCCTGAACATGATTGTGCTCTTCTCACTGATTCTGGCGCTGGGAATGCTTGTGGACAATGGTATTGTGGTGGTGGAGAACATTTACCGCCTGATGGATGAAGGCCAAAGCCCGATGCAGGCTGCCAAAAACGGAGTGGGCGAAGTGGCGTGGCCCATCATTGCTTCTACGGCAACCACCCTGGCAGCTTTTCTGCCGCTCGCTTTCTGGCCGGGAGTAATGGGAGAATTTATGTTTTACCTGCCCATTACGCTGATGATCGTATTGGGTTCATCACTGTTTGTGGCCCTGGTAATCAACCCGGTGCTTACCTCGCTTTTTATGAAGGTGGGCGAGCCGCAGGTGAACCGAAAAAAGATTCTTCGCAACGGTGCTGTATTGATGGTTGTAGGACTTGCGATAGCCATCAGTGCACATCTCAACGGAATGGAACCACTCACCACACTGGGCAACTTGCTGGTTGTGATTGGCCTGATGGGATACGCCAACATCTTTGTGTTGAATCCGGGCACCACCTTTTTCCAAACCAGGCTCATTCCGGCCATGGAGCAGCGCTACGAAGCTTTTCTCAAACGTGCATTAAAAGGGATCAATCCGGTACTGTACTTCGTGGGCACTTTTCTCATGCTGATATTATCGGGTGTGTTGTTCGGCTTTTTCCCTCCCAAAGTGATCTTCTTCCCCGAAAATGAGCCGCAATACCTCAATATTTTCATTGAGAACCCCATCGGAACCGATATTGAACCTACCAACGAAATTGCTTACCAGGTAGAGCAGGAGGTGATTGAAATCATCAGCAAATACATTGTGCAAGATGAACCCGGCAAACCACATAACTTTTTGGTAGAATCTGTCATTGGCCAGGTGGGCAAGGGCACGAGCGATCCCGCACAAGGTCAGTCTTTTGGCAATACTCCACACAAAGCACGTGTAAGTGTGCAGTTTGTAGAAAGCCAGTTTCGCAGGGGTATCGGCACCAACGACGTGATGACCGAAATACGCGAGGCGCTGCGCGATATACCCGGTACGCAGATTACCGTAAGTAAAAACAGTATGGGACCACCCCAGGGCTTGCCCATCAATATTGAAATTGCGGGTGATGACTACACAGAGCTGATGGCCCATGCGCAAGGTGTGCGGCGCTTTATCAACGAAGCAGGTGTTGCCGGAATTGAAGAATTGAAGCTGGATGTGGACGATGGCCAACCGGAAATGCCGGTGCGCATTGATCGCGACAAGGCCCGCCGACTCAATCTTTCCACCGCGCAAATCGGAAACGCCATCCGAACTGCGCTCTACGGAATGGAGGTTTCTACCTTCAAGGACGGAGAAGACGATTACGAAATCAACATCCGTTTGGCAGAGCGCTACCGCAGAAGTCCGGACGCACTTCTCAATCAGCGCATTACCTTCCGCGACCAGAGCGATGGACAGATCAAGCAAATACCGGTTTCATCCGTGGCCACGGCTGATTTTACCAGCACCTTCAGTGCGGTAAAAAGAAAGGACCTCAACAGGGTAATTACCATCAGCTCCAATGTGCTGGATGGATTCAACGCCAACGAAGTGGTGCAAAACATCCGCAATATACTGGCAGATTACAACCTCCCTCCCGACATTACCCTGAAATTTACCGGGCAGCAGGAAGAACAAGCCAAGGAAATGGAGTTTCTTTCCATCGCTTTGTTCATTGCCTTCTTCCTCATTATCCTCATCATTGTTGCGCAATTTAACTCGATTTCTGCGCCGTTTATCATTGGTTTTTCGGTGATATTCAGCCTGATTGGGGTGCAACTCGGGTTGGTGGGTACCGGGATGGATTTTGTGGTAGTGATGACCATGGTGGGAATTATCTCACTGGCCGGGATTGTGGTAAACAATGCCATTGTACTGCTCGATTACACCAACCTGATACGCACCCGCCGCAGGGAAGACCTCGGACTGGAGAATAGGGGAGATTTGCCCTTTGCCGAAGTTTTTAATGCCGTCATCCAGGGAGGAAAAACACGTTTGCGCCCGGTGGTGCTTACGGCCATCACCACCATCCTCGGTTTATTGCCGTTGGCGATGGGTATCAACATCAACTTCTTCTCTTTTTTCAGCCGTTACGACGCGCAGTTTTACATCGGTGGAGACAATGTAATGTTTTGGGGACCCATGAGTTGGACCATCATCTTCGGTCTTACTTTCGCTACTTTCCTCACCTTGGTGATTGTGCCGGTAATGTACCTGATTCTGGCGCGCATCAAGTACCGCGTGGTGTACAAAAAATCCACCAAGGTGTGAGTTGCGTAAGGACACAAAAAAAACCCGGATGGCTGCCATCCGGGTTTTTTTGTTTGTGGTATTACACTTTGCTCCGGTTTTAGAAAATATGTCCGAATCCAAAGAAGAACTGACCTCCTTCGCGACTGTTTGCATAATCGAGACGCAAAATGGTGGATTGATTCCAGGCTATTCTTGCCCCCATACCGGGAGCACCTTGCCAGCGGTGGAAGCTGATGTCTCCCGGTCTGTCCCACACTGATCCGAGGTCGTAAAAGGGATTGAGCCCCAGGGCGATGTGTTGCTTGAGAAATTTGAAGTCGAAAAAGCGGGCACGCATTTCCAGGTTAATCAGGGCTACTGCCGGCGCCATAAAGCGTGCCTCGCGGAAACCCCTGAGTGAACGTTCACCGCCCAGTACCATAATACCGCCCGCTTCGGCTTGGCTGGAAAGGTCCCACATTTCGATAAAGTTGATTTTGGGACCCCAGATGTATCCAAATGCTCCCAAACCTGCAAAAGTTAAGCGACTTTTTCCACCCCTCCACCTGGCCAGTGTCTTGATGTACTGACCCTGAATCATGAATTTGTTGAAGTTAAATTGTGAACCCAGCCACGGGGCGCTGTATTCATGTGAGTATTCAAGGAAAACACCCTCGGAAGGGTCGGGCTCAAAATCACGTGTATCATAGATAAGCGCAGCAGCCAGCATGCTGGTAAACATGTAGGTATTATCGTTGTTGAAGCCGGCAAGGTTAAAACGCTCCCAGGTTCCGTCATTGATTTGTTTCTCTACAAGGGTGGTGTTGCTGATGGCCTCTACCTCCTCCCCTTCAAGATTCACCGCCTCTTCGGCTACCTTGCCTCCGTACGATTGAAACTGCGTAAAAAGAGCTTCATACCCGAACATAAAGCGCAGTTTTCCGCCCATCATTACGCGCTCTGCCAACAGGTTGTAGAGTTGTTCGCGCTGCAAAATATGGTTGTAGTGAAAGTCTGTTCGATATACACCATCATTGCCCAACTCGGCAATCCCAAGGTTTTCTTCATAGTCGCTTACCCGGTTAAAGGTGCGGTTTAAACCGCTGGTTTTATCTCTAAAGCTAAGAGGATTTAGGGTGTTGCGACCCACACCCCAGTACTGTGCGTTGGGATCTTCCCACAGCACGGCATCTGCCCGTAGTCGCCATTTTGAGTTGAAGATATAGGGCGAATCGAAATTGAGCGCATAACGCACGCGGCCGTTTTCAAAGACAAAGAGTTCCGCGTTTAACCTCGACCGGTAGGGCGTGTACTCAAAAAACGGGTCTTCTTTGGTTTTGTTGAAGTACAAAAACACGTTTCCGCCTACACCAAAACCGCGGATGGGGTCGAATTCGAGGCGTGGTAAACCGGTTACAAAGGTGCCTTCGCGTTTGTCTTCGCGCTCAAACTCGGGTATGCGCTTGGATTCGTGAATAAAGAAGGGTAGTTCGTTGTTTTGGTTGCTACTTTCGTTTTGAGCGAAGGCATGGCTTGCAATGAACAAGCAAATTATAACTAAGTAGATGATTTTCATAGCTTCCGGTTTTTGAGATGTACACCTTTTTTGACCGGCGCAAAAGTAGTTTGACACGGCTTGTCAACCCTTTAGAGATCTTTTAGAATCCTATTAGAAAACTATTAGAACCGATGTGGTTTTTAACCCAGTTGCACCCTGAAGATGGTGGATTGGCCGGGTTTTGACTGCACGTCCACCGATCCTTTATGCAGCTCAATGATACGTCGGGTAAGGGATAAACCGATACCGTGACCTGACGCAGAAGCCAGGTTTCTTCCGCGGAAAAAAGGCGTAAACACGTGCTCAATCTCTTCAGGTTGTATGCCGGCTCCTTTGTTTTCAAATTCAACTTGCACATTGTTGCCGTGTACATTGATACGCACCAGCACTTTGTTTTCGGGCGAGAACTTGCAGCCGTTTTCCATCAGGTTCATAAAAGCCACTTTCAGCAGGTAGGCATTGCTGTGAAGGGTCAGCGGCGTTTCACTTTCTGTCTCGAGGGAAGTATCAAAACTCATTTCCACACGGTAACCTGGGTTGAGCTGTTGCACCTGCCGGCAAGCGTCAAGCAATAATTCGTCCACCCGCTCGGGTTTGAAGCGAATCCGCGATGGGTCATAGCTTGCGCGGGCAAGGTCGAGTAAACTCTGCGAAAGTCGATCCAGCTTGCGGGCATCGTTGAGCGCATCCTGAACGGCCTGTCGGTACTCCACCGTGCTGCGCTCCTTTTGCAGCGAGAGCTCCAATTCTGAGATGATGGCCGCCAGCGGGGTGCGAAGTTCATGCGAAATGTTGTGTACAAAGTGTTTTTGGGCAGAAAAAGAGCTTTCCAGCCGGTTCAACATATCGTTAAAGGTCTCAGCCATTTGCCACAGTTCATCGCGGTTCTTGCCCGTATCAATGCGCAGATCGAGGTTGCTGGCAGAAATGTTTTGCGCCCGCTGCGTAATGGCTCTTACAGGGTTGAACACCATTCTGGAAAAGTACCAGCCGGCCACAAAAATAACCGCACAAGCAAGCACAAAAATGAGCGTCATGTTTCGCCGCAAGGCCGCCAATTTGCTGAATCCGTATGCATCGTAGGCAGCGGCTGTTATCACGTAGGGGGTTTTATCCTGAACGTATTTGATACCCACCACCTGCCAATCGCCCTGGTAAAAGCGAATTTCTCCGTGACGGATGATATTGTTGAACATCGTGCGGGTTTCTTTCACATAGTCAATATCCACCGCATCGTGGTACATCAACTCAAAATCGGCGTTGTACACGGCTACTTCCACCTCATTGAGTATTTCGCGGTTGCTGCGGTAGATGTTTTGAAGGATAAAAGGGTCAACCCGGGCATCAAAAAGCAGGTTGGCCTTGGTGATGGCCTCCTGAACCAGTACTGCGTAAAACTCCTTTTCGCGGTTTTGGGAGGCTGAATAATACACCACCGCGGCGAAAATGAGCAAAATACTGGCCGTAAGCAGGGTAAAGAGAAGGGATATTTTTAACCGGATGCTCACGATTCTTTCTCGGTTCGCAGGATAAAACCGACGCCGGGTTTGGTGTGAATGAGCCGCTCGTTAAAAGGCTTGTCAACCTTTTTGCGGAGGTAGTTGATATAAACATCTATGAAGTTGGTACCCGTATCGAAGCGGGTGTTCCAAACCTTGTCGGCAATTTCAGAACGGCTCAATACGCGGTTGGGGTTGCGCAGCATGTATTCCAGCAATCCGAATTCTTTGGGAGTAAGTTCAATGGGGGTGTTATTGCGCTTTACTTCCCGGGTTTGGAGGTTCATTTCAAGGTCGTGAAACCGCAGCAGAACCAGTCCAGATTGGTGGCTCGCAAAACGCTGCACATGTGCCCGCACGCGAGCCAGTAGCTCTCGCATTTCAAAGGGCTTTACCATATAGTCGTCGGCACCGGCATCGAAGCCATCTACTTTATCGTCGGTGGTGCCAAGTGCAGTGAGCATAATCACCGGTAGTCCGGGACGCCGTTGTTTGATTTCTCTGCAAAGTTCGAGACCCTGAATTTCCGGAAGTATCACATCGGCAATTACAATGTCGTAGCTGCCGTAGAGCGCCAGTTTTTTGCCGGTGGCGCCATCGTAGGCCAGGTCGCAATCGTAGCCGTTTTCCTCCAGGCCTCGCTTAAGGAGTTGTGCTACGCGTGCGTCATCTTCAATTACCAGAACTTGCATTGCCATTGAGCAGAGTATTGAAGGCCCAAAGGTACAAAGTGTAAGCGCTGATAAGACCTGATGGCAGTAAAGCCCAGGGGGTGAGCTAAATCAGCTTTCTTTGGCTTTTACCGCAGCCCGAATCGCCTCCCAGTCGAAATCAAACGGGCGGCTTTCAAAATCATCGCCTATTTCAAACTCAAACGATTTTTTTACCCGCGATGATGTAGCGGGGTGAGTATTGATGATTTCGAACATATCGGCGCTGCCATACTCGCTCTTTATGCGGCGAAACAGGGTGCCCAGCGCCCTGGGGTTGATTCCGCAGCGATAAACCAGATCGAGCGCAAATTCATCGGCTTCTTCCTCTTGTTTTCTATCGAAATAGCTTGAAGTTACTGTACGCGAAATTTCGGAGAGCACCACGCCGTCCGTACCCGTCAATACGCCAAACAGCACCGCCAGCCCAAGTTCTTTCACCAATCGTTTGGTAACGTGCCGGAGTTCTACATGCCCCATTTCGTGGGCAATCACCGCGGCTACCTCTTCGGGTGATTCGCTGAAGGCGATCAAGCCTGACAACACCACGATGTTTCCGCCGGGCATGGCAAAGGCATTTACGTTTGCGTTGTCAACCACCACAATGCGATAGTCAAAATCGCTCAACCCCAGACTGTCTTCCAGTCGCCTGGATATCACCCAAATCGCAGAGTCAACAAGGTGGTTGTTCAGTGGTTGAAAGCCTGGTTTCTTGAGGGTACTCTCCATGATCATCTCCCCGAGCTCTATTTCCTTATCAACCGGAAACTCAAGGCTCACTTCATCCGGAACCCACGGAATAAATGTAAAGGCAACCCAAAGCCCGCCAAACAGGGCAAGAACCTTTAGAAAATCTATCAGCAACTTGGTTTTCAACGTGGTGGGAGGTTTTCACGGATTACGGTTCCGCCACCTGAGCTTTCGCGAATGGCAAAGGCACTTTGGTAGCTCAAACGGCCAAAGAAAAGGAAGTAGTACATCCTTCCCTGGCGCGCCCTAACGGCACCTACAATACTAAACACAAAATACAGCAGGTTCACAATGAGCACCATCGCGAGGTAGCCTTTGTAGGTGTCGGTGAAAAAGCGATCATCAGAAACAAGGATGCGGATGGTCCACGAAATCAAGCCTATGTTGAGAGCCGTGGTGGGCAATTGCGACCAGAGTGATTGCAGGCAGTGAAATTTCACAAAGCGCCCTTTGTTTTTGTTTACAGAGTAGTAAATCACGCTGGCGATGAGGTTGAGCATGGGCAGTGGAAGACCGGCTGCAAGTGCTGCAAACATCATGAGGTAGGCCCCCATGGCGTCGTCGCGTTCGCGCTTGCTTACCTCATCGGGCTGGGGCAGTGGGTGATATTTCTCGCTTTCCATTACGCTGCGGCTGAAGGTGAGGGAGAAGGCTCGGGCGGAAGGTTTTGCGGTTTTTCCTCCTCCTGATCCAGGCTGAATGGCGGGTAGTCATCGGTCATCAGTCCGAGGTAGAGTTGTACGCGCAAGCCCCATCGCATTACACCCACGTTAAAGCTGTGCATGCCTTTGGGGTACTCTGCAGTAAAAAGTACCACCCAAAACGCGATAAACTGCACAATTCCTCCGGCCATCAACAGGAAAAACAGAATGAAGTAATGCGGAATTCCGCAGTAAAGCCATCCAAAAAATACTTTGAGCAGGGCGTGTCCGCGGCTCAAGCGCTCGGGGTAAGGAACTTCGAGCACCACGGCCGGGTCGTCCACGTCGAAACCAAAAGGAGGGTAGCCGTCGGCAAGGTGAATGAGTCTGGCTTGCACGCGCTGATTCCAGTGCATCACTTTTACCTGAAACTCAAACAAGCTCTCGGGGTAACTGCCGGTAAAGAGAATGACCCAGAAGGCAATAAAAGTGATGACCTGAGCTGCAATTCCCACAAAAAGAAGCAGGAAAAAGTGGGGTATTGCTATGTACAAAAAGCCAAAGAATGCACGGAGCAGCAACTCTCCTCTCGAGTAGCGCTCCTGGTGAATAATGTCAAATTTCATGGTGTTGGATTGTTGTGGTTTGGATGGCCAAAGTAAGTAAAATATAAAATATGCCAAATTCATAGTAAGACTGCGAAAATCAGAATCAATGCTTGGAGTATTAACACTACAACCTGTATCTTTCGGGCTGTTGAAATAAATAAACATTGATTCAAATCAGATATGAAAGACTTGATTAAACAACTGGGCTCTCTTCACGGCGAGGCCTGCGTGAGTATTATGGTGCGCACCCATCGCACCCATCCTGACAACCAACAGGACGCCCTTGCATTGAAAAACATGCTTAAAGAAGCTGAAACCCGTCTGGCTGAAGAATACAGCGCCGATGTAGCGGCCGACCGTATGGCCAAACTCAATCGCCTGGCCTCACAGGTAGACCACCAAAAAAACCTTGAGTGCCTTGTTCTTTTTGCCAATAACGAAGTGGCACAATTCCATCAATTGCCGGTAGATGTTCAGAGCAGGGTGGTGATTGACGAAACCTTTGCCACCCGCGATTTGGTTCGGGCCAAACACGAACAGGCAAACTTTTATGCTTTGGTGGTAAGCCGGCGTAATGCGCGCCTGATCAAAGCGCACAGCGAGCACGTGGATGCCGAAGTTGGAGATCCGTTTCCGATTGAAAACGAAACACTGTTCTCTACCAACAAACATCAGCTTACCATGGCAAAAGGAACAGATCAGTTGCACGAGGAGTTTTTCAGCCAGGTAGATAAAGATGTGCAGAAAGTGGTGAAAGAAGATCCTGCGCCGGTCATTCTCTGTACCGAAGAGCGCAACCATCATCACTACCTGAAAGTGAGTTCGGGGTTAGTCATTGCCGGCCATCTCAATATGAATCGCGACGACGAACCCGCCCACGCCATCGTGAAAGCAGCGTGGCCTATCATGCAGGCATATGTTGAAAAAACCAATTCCGATCGGTTGAGCGAGCTGAGCAAGGCCGTGAGCCAGCAGAAGTTTTTGAGCGATTTGAGCGACATCTGGCGCGCGGTGAATGAAGGTCGCGGTCGTACGGTTTTTGTGGAGCGCGGATACTTTCAGCCCGCCCGTTTGGACAGTAATGCGGTAGTGCCCGTAGAAAGCCCCAACGGCAGCGATGTGGTGGATGATATTGTGGATGAAATTGTGGAGCGCACCATGCAAAACGGCGGTGAAGCCGTTTTCATGAACGGAAACGACCTCGAAGCCTTTCACGGTATTGCGCTCATTACGCGCTACTAAAGCTGTAGAGGATGACACAAAAAAAACCGGCGGGAAAATCCCTGCCGGTTTTTTTAATCATGAAAAAATTCAATGAAACTATCCTGCCATGGCTGGTTGGGTGATTTCTCCACTCCAACCTATAATGCCGTCGGCCAGGTTGTACACTTCGCTAAAACCCCATTGGCTCATGGCTCCTGCTACCATCCCGCTGCGGTTTCCACTGCGGCAATAGATGTAGTAGGCCCTGTGGGGGTCCAGCGCTTTGATTTGTTCTGCAAAGCCGCCGCTCATCAGGTCAATGTTGATGGCGCCGGGAATGATTCCGCTGAAGAACTCACCGGGTGTGCGCACGTCGAGCACCACTGCGTTTGGGTCGTTTTTGATGCCGTTTTCAAATGTTCGGCTGTCGATATTCTTGTACATGACTCGTGTTTTTAATCTGATTTCTTAAACCGATACAAAGGTAGGACGGATTCAGGCCGCGGGTCGTAACCGATGTTACCCAAGGGTTTTGTTCAGATGGGGCAAAATGTCAGTCTCTGTGCCGCAGCCAACGCGCAAACACCACGTCGTGAACAAGATACTCATCACCCAATTGCACCACAAATTCCTTGTGCTGCAGCTGCTTCAAGGCGCTGGCCACGGTGCTGGCTGCTCCCAGTTGGTGGCGCATCAGCACTTCTTTTGACAGCGGGTTGACCAGAGGCTCCTCCTTGGCGATGGCCCTCAACACGTTCCATTGTGTGGTGGTGAAGAGATTAAAATAGTTGATAAACACATTGTTTTCCTGCTGCAAAACTTCTTGTTTTACGCGGTTCAGGGCCTGCAAATCGGCGTGCGCAAAAGAGCCGTACAGCCTGTTGCACAGCAGTTGCACGCAATAGGTTTGTCCGCGGCTCCATCGGTAGATTTCGTCCACCACATCGCGGTCAATGTTCTTTTTGGCAGCCTTGAAATGCTTGCTAATAAACGGGCGGTATTCATCCAATGCAATAGGCTGAAGTTCTTTGAGTTGTGCGCTCCGGTAGAAGGGGCGGTTTTTTTCAGCGAACATAGACATCATCATTTGCCTGTGACTGCCGCTGAAGATGAAACGGATTTCAGGAAACTGCTGCGCCCAGGTGCGAAAAATGGCCTCGGCGTTTTCCTTTTTAAAGGTGCAAACCTGCTGAAATTCATCCATGGCAATCACTACAGGTTTTTTTCGAGCTTTGAGAAATGTTCCCAGCGATTCGAGCGAATGCGCCGGTGAGGGCCCTTGTCGCAATCCCATGGAGAGAGATGGCAGGCCGGTCATGGGGTCAATACTGATGTCGAAACCCACCTTTCCCAACATCTTCATAAACGCCGGGCCCGCTCCTGAAGTAGCCTTGCCGTATCGCTGCACCACTGCACGAGCAATTTGCAAAATGGCGTCTTCGGCAGTTTGCGTGGCCAGCAAATCCACAAAGATCACCTCGGCTTTGCCGCTGCGCTCCAGCTCTTTAAGCACACATTGAATAACAGCCGTTTTACCCAGTCTTCGCAGTGAGTAGAGTACGCTGTTCCGACCGTTTTGCAGGTTGTCTTCCAGCCAGTTGATTTCATCGTTGCGATTGCAGAAGTACTTGCGGCTGTGATAACCAAGTAGTAAAAATGGGTTGTTCGGTGCATTTTTCATGGCGGTACCCTTTATTACGAACATTTCGTTACGAACATCTCGTTACGAACACCTCGTTACGAACACCTCGTTACGAATATCTCGTTACGCAAATGTCGTAATAAGCTTTGGGTTTTACAAGCGCCGCAACCAGCCAGCCATTTATTCGCTGATTTTCCGAATCATACCCCCAAAGATAAAGGAGTGAAAAGGCCACACGGCCAACCAATAGAGCCGTCCCCAAACGCCCAAAGGTCTGAAAGTGGCACATTGGTGCAGGGTGTTGTCAATTAGTTTGAATTCGAGCCATGCTTCACCGGGAAGTTTCATTTCAGCGTATAGCAGGAGTCTCTTTTCGTCGCGATTGGCATAGAGCACGCGCCAGAAGTCGAGGGCTTCACCGGCAGCAATTTTAGTTGGGTTTTTTCGTCCGCGGCGCAAACCCACACCTCCGTGCAACTGGTCGAGCAGTCCGCGTAATTTCCACAGCCAGTTGGCGTAGTACCAACCTGTGTCGCCACCAATGGCCCAAATGCGTTGCAGTGATCGTTCGGGATCCTGAACCTGTACGGTGCGGTGGTCGGTGAAGCAACCATAGGTGGGCACCTGCATCAGTCTGGCCAGTCCTTTTTGCAGCACATCGCTCGATTGGGCATCTTTCCAGCTTGCATCTACTGCCTCGTTTTGAATTTTATCGAAAGCCCGTCGGATGGCCTCATCATAAGGCAACAGCCGGATATCCAGTTTTTCAGCGAGGTCATTGGGTTCGCCCACTACCTCTACACTCATGCTTTGTACCAGATGCCGGGCCAGCGGGTAAGAGGTTGAGGTTACAAAGTACAGCCAGTACGACGAAAGTTTCGGGGTCATGACGGGTACCGTGATGATGGTTCGCTTCAGATTGCGAACAGCAGCAAAGCGAAGAAGCATTTCTTTGTAGGTCAGCACTTCGGGTCCGGCAATGTCGAACGATTTTCCAAAGGTATCTTCCTTTCCCAGCACACCACTAAGGAATTGAATCACATTCCGGATAGCAATGGGTTGCGTGCGTGTGGCGAGCCATTTGGGAGCCACCATGATGGGCAGCTTTTCAACCAGATCGCGCATAATTTCAAAGGAGGCACTGCCCGAACCAAGTATAATGCCGGCACGAAGGGTGGTAAGTTGAAACCGACCAGCGCCAAGCAGGTCTTCCACTCTTTTGCGTGACCGAAGATGCCGCGAGAGTGTTTGATCGTTCACGATTCCGCTTAGGTAAATCACCTGACGTATCCGGGTTTCATTGACGCGGTTTACAAAATGCTTTGCGGTTTGTTGCTCCAACTCTTCAAAATCGCCCGAGGCTGAGGACATGGAGTGGATGAGGTAGTACGCGGCGTCGCAATCCGCCGGTATATTGCCCAGGGAGTCGGGATTCAGCAGGTCGGCTTCCACCACTTCAACAGACCCCATGGCCCGGTAAGCCGAAGCATCAAAACGATTGGCATCACGCACCATGCATACTACGTGATGCTTGTTTTTGAGCAGCACGGGCAGCAGGCTTTTTCCGATGTAGCCGGTGGCGCCGGTGAGGAGTATTTTCATGGTGTAGGTTGAATCCAACAAACCGCCGGATGTCGCGAAAGTTCAATGAGCATCCAGGGGACTGCCGTATCTTACGCAACACCGAGCCATTGTTTAAGGGCGAAAAAAGAGCCTCGAAGTGAGGCCCTTTGAGTTTGGATTCTGTGGAATATTATCTCCTGCCCGAGCCGAAAGACCTACTGAAACGCTTAGGTCGTGGAGTTGCCGAGGAATGAGATGCTGCCGGCCTTTGGTGATTGCGCCGGCCGCCTGTTTGCTCCGCTTTTGGGGCTTCGCGATATACGCCTGGATTCTCACAGGGATAGGGGTGGTCGGTAACCACGGGCACTTTAAGTCCGATAAGTTTCTCAATGCTTCTCCAGTCTTTCACCTCTTCGGGCATACAAAGCGCAAAAGAACGTCCGGCAGAACCAGCTCTTCCCGAGCGACCGATCCGGTGCACATATGTTTCGCTGATATTGGGAATTTCGTAGTTCACCACATAGGTGAGTCCTTCCACATCAATCCCTCTTGCGGCGATATCGGTAGCAACCAGCACACGCGTTTTACCGTCTTTAAAATTGCTCAGCGCCCGCTGTCGGTTGTTTTGCGATTTGTTGCCGTGAATGGCTTCGGCTGTGATGTTCTTCTTGTTCAGCATACGCACCACCTTGTCGGCGCCGTGCTTTGTGCGGGTAAAAACGAGCACGGTGTCCATTTTTTCCTCGTTAATGAGGTGCACAAGCAGATCGTTTTTATCTTGCCGTTCCACGTAGTAAAGTTGCTGGTGGATGGTTTCGGCGGTGGTACCCTGCGGGGTGATGTCCACACGTTTTGGCTGGTGCAACATGCTCTGGGAAAGTTTCACGATATCATCCGGCATGGTGGCCGAGAACAACAGCGTTTGTCGTTTTTGAGGAATGATTTTCAGAATCTTTCGCACGTCGTTGATGAAGCCCATGTCGAGCATGCGGTCGGCCTCGTCGAGCACAAAAATTTCCAGGTCATTCAGGCGAATAAATCCTTGCTGTTGAAGGTCGAGCAAACGGCCTGTGGTCACCACCAGGATATCCACGCCTTGTTGCAGGGCGCGGGTTTGAGAGCCTTGCGTTACACCGCCAAAAATCACAGTGTGACGCAAGCCCGTATAGCGGCCGTAGTTCGCAAAACTTTCGCCAATCTGAATGGCCAGCTCGCGGGTGGGCGTGGCAATGAGGGCGCGTATCGGCCGGCGACCACCCTGTTGGGGATTGCGTCGCTCCATCAATTGGTGTAGAATGGGTATGGCGAAGGCAGCGGTTTTGCCGGTTCCGGTTTGGGCACAGCCCAGTAAATCGTGGCCCGACATTACTACCGGTATGGCTTGTTGCTGAATAGGTGTAGGTGTGGTGTAGCCTTCTTCCGCCACTGCACGCAGCAGGGCAGGGTGAAGGTTCAATGAATCAAATGTCATAAAAAATAGGGGGTGTTGTGTGGCCTGCTTCATTCGTTCATGCGGGCCTCGATAAGAATTGAGCTGCAAAGGTACGCTTTTTTTATTAGGTGCGTAAGTTTGAGGGAGAAATACCTCCGCGTCAGATCCGAGGCGACTTACTTGCAACAGGAAATTGCCGACGCGAGGAAATCATGGTTATGCTGCACGGACTGGTATCGGCCATGCGCGAAGCGAAGACTGCATGCTGAGGGGCTAGTCACCAATGGCGTGCAAAAATCTCCTGATCGGTTTCACACGCTCCCGGCTTACCGGAATGATGGTGCCATTTTCCATTTCGATTCCATTAGATTCCTTCCAGTGTGCGGCAAAGTGAAGTGCTGCGATATACTGGCGGTGGCATCGAAAATAGCAGTAGAGACCGACCTTTGCACCACAGCACAACTTTTCTTCGAGCTCTGAAAGGCTGTGAAATACCATTGTTACACCCTGGTTGAGCAAGTGCATTTCCGCATACTTATCGCAGGACTTAAAAAACAATATTTCATTCAATGGTTGGAACGTATAGCCCTTGGTGGTTTTGAGTAAAATCTTAGGACTTTGTATCATGGCTGTTAAGGTTTGATTGCACACGGTAAAAGTCGTGCAGATGAGACCAGAGCTTTAGCGCAGAATTACGCTAATCCGGAAAACACGTATATCTACTCGGTTTAAAGCGGAGAAGGAATACTTCTCATACACTGATATTCAATTGATGCCTGTATTTTTCTTATCATTGAAGCACCAAACAACCAAGCCATGAACAACCGATTGCTTAAAACAGCCTTCATCCTTCTATTCAGTCTGTTTGTAACTGCAAACGCTGTGTGCCATTCAGACTCTCTCTGGACATTATGGAGCAACACAAACAACCATGACACCATTCGGCTTAAAGCCCTGGATGCCTTCATTCACCATAACAACTTTTCGCGCACCTATCCTGACAGTGCCTTGCGGTATGCTGAAATGCTACTAAACCATGCGAGCAGCTCCCTTGACAGCCTGTACATTTTAAAAGCCCACACCTTGAAGGGAATGCTTTTTCACCAAAAGGGAAACCCGGAATTGGCAAGGCAAAACTTCAATGCGGCGCTTAACATTCAGCAAGCCACCGGCGATGTGGCGGGTGCTGCCAATAGCCTGAACCGTATTGGAGTCACCTACCGGGCAACCGGAAAATACCGGGATGCCATTTCACATTATGCACAAAGCCTTAAACTTCAAAGGCTGATTGGTGATAGCATCGGAGTTGCCCGGTCATTGTTGAACATCAGCAACTGTTACAACGACCAGGGAGATTTTCAACTGGCTCTGAAATACGCGCGACCCAGTTTAAAGATTGTTGCGCATGAGGAGGAGCATTTTATAGAAGCTACGGTGTGGAACAATCTTGGGATAATCTACAATAATTTGGGAAGGATTGACAGTGCTATTTACGCCTATAAGCAAGGGCTCGACATCAGGGTTTCTTTAGAGGATGCAAACGGAATTGCTGTAACACACTACAATCTGGGGATCATACACTATGACCGCGGTCAATATGAGCTGGCAATAGAAAATTTCAACCAGAGCCTGGCCTTTTTCGAGGAGCAGAATGATTTCGGCACAGCCGCACAGGTTTTGAACGCATTGGGTGTGGCTTCAAGAAACATGGGCGACCACCGAAGCTCAATAAACTACAATCACCGCGCACTAAGACTTCGGGAAAAATCGGGCGACCGACACGGGATAGGGCAATCGTATGTAAACCTGGGATTGATTCACCACGATCAAAATGATTACGACCGTGCTATGGAGTACTGCCTGAAAGGCCTATCCATTTTCGAAGAATTGGAGGCGAAACAAGAGATAGGTGAGACGCATGTATCCATAGGCGACATTGCCTTTAAACATGGAGAGCTGGATGTTGCCCTTCATCACTTTGAAAAATCACTCGCTATTTATCAGGAAATAGGATACAGAAAAGGTGAATCCACGGCCCTTCACAATATTGGTCTGGTCAATAGAGATAAGGGCAACCGAGTTTTTGCCATGGAATGTTTTGAAAAAAGCATACAGATTAGTGAAGAACTCGAAAACTTCCAAAGAATTGCGCATCCCCTCACAAGTATGGCAATGCTCTTATTGGATGACGGAAAATACTTACAAGCCAGGGCCTTGGGCGAGAAAGCCCTAAAGCATGCAGAAAACCACGGTTCAATAGAGCAAATACGGGATGCCGCCAATCAATTGTACCTCACCAACAAATTACTTGGCGATGCACGTTCCGCGCTGGAAATGCACGAACTGTATATTCTGATGCGCGACAGTTTATTGAGCAAGGATAACATTAAGCAACTTGCAAAGTTTGAATTCCAGTATGCATACGAAAAAAAGGCTTTGGCAGATAGTCTCCACTACCTTGCAAAGGAAGAGGCGAGCAAACTCAACCATAGCATTCTATTGGCCCAAAAAGAAACCGAGCGCAACTTGTACGCCTCTGGTGGGCTGTTCATGATTTTCATTACGTTTTTGTTCTACCAACGCAAGGTGAACAAAAACAAACTGATGCTCAAAGAGAAGGAAGCGGCTTACCAACAGGAGCTCATCCATGCCTCCATCAAAAGCCAGGAGCAGGAACGGCGACGTATAGCCCAGGACCTGCATGACGAAGTGGGGGCCATGCTCTCTACCATTCGACTTCAACTAAGCGCAGCAGCAACAAAACTTGCACACCAGGACAACCCTGTGATACCCGCGGTAAACATGGTTGATGAAACGATTACCAACGTGCGGCGCATCAGCAAAGACCTGCTGCCCCCTACCCTCGAAAAGTTTGGATTGACCCACGCGCTCAATGAGCTGGCAGATAAAGTAAGCGAGGCCACGGGTATTACCATTCAAAAAGAACTACCCACCCAAACTACCCGCATGGAGCTTGAACGCGAACTGGCGCTTTACCGCGTAATTCAGGAAATGATGAACAATGCCATGAAGCACGCAGAAGCCACAACATTTAATCTCCGACTGAAAGAGGAAAACGGAAATCTACACCTAACTTTTTCTGACAACGGGAAAGGATTTGACATCAATGCGCTGCAGCAATCGCGCTCCGGGCAAACCGGTTTGGGCCTCAAGAACCTCGAAAACCGCGTGGGACTGGCCGGTGGGGAGATGACACTGACAAGCGCTCCGGGTAAGGGGACGAGGATTGATATCGCATTGTCTAAACACTCAATAGGCCGGGTTGCCTGATAACAAGAGGGGGCTGCCACTGAGACAACCCCCTTTACTGAATTCGGATTCCTAACACATTCACCCATCAATTGAACTGTTAGTTATTGGCTTGCAATACTATCAACGTATTTCAGCGTTTGACACGAATTCTATTGCTTCAGGGTTTTGGATAACAAACCTTTCTACTTCCTCGTAAGAATCCAAATTCAAATCATCGGGAATTTGAGCTTTTTTCAAAACAAAAAAACGATACCCTAACTGAACAGGATCATTTTGATTACCGTAAGGAACCCCTCCATCACTTCGTCTCATATATAACCAGAGGCGTCCATTGCCCGCTACAGCAAAATAATGCTTCACATACACACTACCGCTATTCCAATAATGATTGTGCGGCAATGCCACGAATTGTGCACTTGTAGTGACCGTATTAAGCATGAAACCAACTACCGTGTTATTATTAAGATTAATGGGGGGAAATTGTGAAGTTGTGGTTTGATACTGATATACCCCATTACTTTGCCACGCAAATTGATTCAAAGGTGGCGTTACATCGTAATACCCTAAGAGGTTCGATGCACCAGCCGGCCCCGGAGGACCTTGCTGGCCTTGCGGTCCTTGTGGCCCTATCTCACCACCTTTTGAGCAAGAAATAAGAATGATTGCCGAGAAGATTGCGAGTAAAATTGATTTGTTCGTTTTCATGACTTTTGGTTTTTTAGTGAATGATTCATTTGAACACTCCAAAAGTCGGAAGCAAGCCTTTTAAGCTTGAGCGCAGAAATACTTGAATTGGCATATGAGTAAAAATACGTGATCGCTTACTGCCATATAAAAAGGTCAAAAGGTATACGACTTCTATGGCGCATTCACATGCGCTCCCGTAAGCCCTGAATAAGGCAACCCGCTCATCTTAATACCAATTCAACGTGGAGAATCACACACAATCATCTCGAGTCGTCCTTGCCGAATTAACAAGTGGCTTCCCGCATCAGCCCAATATTAAATACTGAAAGGGGCGGAGTGTTGAGGCCTGTGAGGGTTAACACATAAACACGTTTGGCCCAAAATATTTATTGGCTTCGGCGAATTGCTTAACCCGGGTTTAACTTTCCTTAAAGTG
This sequence comes from Cryomorphaceae bacterium, assembly GCA_007695365.1. Taxonomy (NCBI): domain Bacteria; kingdom Pseudomonadati; phylum Bacteroidota; class Flavobacteriia; order Flavobacteriales; family Cryomorphaceae; species Cryomorphaceae bacterium. The sequence continues at coordinate 43,464 of REDV01000057.1, forward strand.
GTTTCACTAAATCCAGCCTCCTACAGATGGCTAAAACTTAAACCCAACTATAGCTCCCACAATAACCGACTCAAGATTGTATCCAAAAGGATTGGAGTAAATAACAGTTGCTCCGAGATCAAAAAAGGAAAACCTGAATTTCATTTGTGGCGAGACACAAAGTCCCATCCTCACCTGCTCCATAATCCCAAAGTAATCTAAGAATATGTTGGTTCCGCCAAGAAGAGTGAACTCAATTCCTGATTTTCGGGTAAATGCACCAGCCCATGTCAAACCAATGTTGCCAATGCCCAACTGAGCGCCCCAATCGCTGCCAATCGCAGAAATATACATCAGATCCAACCCTACTCTTGATCTTCGCTCTTTCTCACCAAAGAAAAACTTTGATCCGATTCGCCCACCACCAGCAAAACTGAATCCAGGCCTTAATCCAGAACTAACACCTCTAACATTCCAATGGTCTATCCCTCCAAATAATCCGTTGATATAAAAACCACTTTTCGTAGCCCTGTACCAGGTTAGGTTGTTTAACGGCACCCATCTTGGGGTTGCTGTTGATTGGCTCGCGTCATCAGAAGTTTGCTCCGTCAATTTTCTTTCAGGCCCAGGAGCCTCCGCTTTAACCCTGGGAGAAGCTTTCTGATTGGTGCCATCCAACTTTTCTTTTAACTCTGCTGCACGAGCATAGTCTTTTTGATCAATGGCATCTTTTATTTGTAATCTGAGTTCTTTTTCGCGCTTTAGTTTCGCCGCAAGCTCATAGTCCCCGCTGCTGACAGCCTCACTCATTTCCCGTTCAATCTGAGCCAACCTTTCTTCGTTGCTAATCTGGGCGCTTAAAGAACCCACCGTCACAACCAATGACACCAGTATGAGAACAATAATTTTCATGTTGTAAATATTAAATGTTGACTAATTACCGGAGAGTGAAAGCGAAAAATTTATCTCCGTTCTTAAAGGCATATTGACCGGGCGCCAAACTGCTGTGGACCTTTATCTGGAAGATACCTTCGCCCAGCGATTCAAAGGAAATTTCTCTAAGATTGTCTGTAACCTGATTGGATGACCCGGCATACACAAAAGTGCGGCCTTCCGAGATGTGGGCGTATCGATTATTTCCTTTCACATCCAGCTTAACAAGTTGAATGATATCGGAAGGATCCACACCCAAATCGGCACGAACAACAAAACTAAGGTCCTGCTTTGTTAATAAAATACGCGACTGCCGGCCAGCAAGCACAAAAGATGTGCGTCTGCCAGAAAATCCACCGTACCCACCTCCGCTTGACTTAAACTGGCCATTTACTTTTTCAAGACTGCTTACAGAACCATCCATTTCCCTTTTATACACCTGGTTGTAAAACTCAGGCACTTGAAGGCGCAAGGGCTGCCCGGTTTCATTGGTCGGATAGTAATAGTCATCTTCAAGTGCAACTTGTGGTGAACCATTGTGCCACTCCGTTAAACTTGATGCCTCTGGAAATATCCCGTCAATTTCATTCTGAATCTCTTGAGCCAGATGGTAATTCTCAACATCCAACGCCTCCTGCAGCCTTCTCTTCAACTCTGAATCCGAATTATCTGAACCGGATACCAGAAGTTCTCTAAGTTCAGCAGCCCTTATAAAATCTTCGTTCTGGATGGCTTTTTCAATTTCTTTACGCACATCACGCTCCTTAACCAGATTTGCTGCCCTGAGAAAGTCCTCATGTTGAACAGCAGCATCAATTTCCTGCTGGATGGCTGCCAATCTCTTCTGATTTTCTGTAGCCTGAGCCAATGCAATCTCCAGTGTAAATATCAAGCCTAAAAAAATAATTATTGTCTTCATTTTATCACATTTCCAAATTACATCAGCGAAGGTCCATACAGCCCGTTAAAAAATAAATAGCAATTCTACCTGTTTCCAAAACCGGGTATATTTACGTGCAGCCTGGCAGACAGGGTTTAAGCGCTAAGCAAAATGGCAGCCCCACCCTAGATAGGCCTTAAAATCCCATTTACTGGCCAACGGAAACTCGCCATTGACAATACAACTCAGAACATCAGCTCTTTACTTTCCCGCTGGCTAACGCTGTTACGGAGTCCATAGAGCTGTTCGTGAAAGCAGCGTGCGAAGAGCTCATTCTGCTCTTCGGAAAGCGCATCCTTTCCACCTCCTGATACACCTTTACGAATAAACTGATTATACACCCGCTGGATTCCCTGCTGCTCGCCGAATTTATCTTCATGCTTCTTCATAAACTCAAAGCTGCATCTCTCTGTGATACGCTTCATGTCGCGTTCTGAAACCTTTACATTCAAAAAACCGGCAATTCTCAGGACAGAATTTTCAAAATCGGAGAGCAAATCTTCGTAATGAACATGAATTATATTGAAGCCATGCCGATTCTCCATCCACTCTTTGGTATGACCAAACCAATTGTAATCGGAATCCGGAAGTATAAACTCATTAAAAACATCGGTGATGCTTTCATCTACATCATTGTAATTTCTGCGATGGTGCAACAGCGAGAGCGCAACATCTCTTCCATCCCGTACCACATGAATAAACCGAAATTTATTGTTGGGGTCAAACTTGTCATAGGGATCGTGCGACTTGAATACCCGTGGTGAGGCCAATGCGTTTACTCTGTCTGCTGAATGCCCCAAGACCGCTTCATTACTGAGCCAGGGCGACACATCATAAATATGATTAAACCGCATATTGCCGTCTGTGAGCAACTGATAAACTATCATCTGCACCCAGGTAGTACCTGAACGCAGAAATGTGGAGATGTAAATATCAGATTCGCGCGAAACAAATTGTTCCAAATATCGCTGCTCCCTCACACTGACCAAAGCTGCAGTACAACGATCGATTGCCTTATTAAGCAAGCCTTCAGCTCCTGTCAATACTTTTAGTTTAATGTTCATATCGGGAGTAAAAAACCCAGGCAGAACCCGGGCCCTGCCTGAGTAAAACATACACATCACTTAGCGGCAACGCGCCCCATATGATTCATAGTAAGCAACAGCCGCATCAAAAGCCACTTTGGACCTGTATTGTTCACGGCAAATTTCATAAACAGAGCCATAATATGTGCAGGTAACACAGCGCTTGCATGACGTGAGTCCACTGACTGTCATCAGGGCCGCTAACAAAATTCTGAAAATGTTCTTTTTTTTCATGGTTTACACATTTTGATTAATAATTGATTGTTGTTATTCGATTGGTTCATTCAAAAACCTTAATCTAAATCGGTTCTGAGCAAATTTACATGACCATACCCTGACACGCCCAAATGAACACTACATTTTCGCCAAAGGCATAATGATGGCGCAGATTGTATTTAGCGTTGAATTAATTGAGTTGTACAATTACAATTTCTCTGGATACAGTTCTCAACCACCACACCTCGCCAGCACCCTCTCCCTTCTTTCAAAGTTCTGTTCAATCCAGCGCTGCACAACTTCGGGGAGCGCGAGGGCTCCCATTATTTCCTTCTGGATGGCCACCACCTGGGTGATGTATCCTGCTTCATCAACAAACAAAGCCCTGAAAGCAGCAATCTTTGTGGGACCCAACTCACCGCGCATGGTGATACCCATTCCGATTGCATTGCGTAATGCGCAGGTTTTGCCGTCAGGTACAAGACTGGATCCATTGAACCCCCGCATACCATAGAGCAGTTCATCCTCCATGTCCATATCCAGCTCCTCTACATTCGACACAAACATCAGAATGCCGGACGGATGCTCCAGGATAATATCGGCATCGTCAGCCATGTCGGTAAGCAAAGACATACCGGCTTTATACGGTGTGAGCTGCTGTGCAGAAACAAATAGGTTTTGAACCGGCTGCCACTCGCTCCTTGCGTTCTGACCGGTGCAATCCGTTTGAAACCCGAACCATACCATACACACAAGAACAAGTGTTGAGAATTGATTGCTGAGCGTTTTCATGACGTATGTGTTTTTTGATTTATACACCACAAATGTCCGCAGCTACCAGCCCCTTTTTAAGCGTAAATACACCCCATTTCTAAAACACGTAGTTCTACCTGATGGCAGCCTCGGGCTTCATCCCACCTTTGTAGTACATCAAAAGAACCTTCAAAAGGCAGCAGAATTCAGTGTTGAAAAACAGCTTCATAGCACCCCGCCACACCTCTCATGAATGCGCGACCTACAATGGATACTGCCTTACCATTGAAGCGGATCCACAGTTCGCCCTGCCCTGTCCAAGCATAGAAGCCGGCATGACATCACTCAACTTTATGCATGGGCTAAACATCACTTTGTTTGTTTTATCCATACTCGCAGTGTGCGCATTTATAGCAGTCTGGCTTAGAGAAGGACGAAAAGGAAGAAAAGACTTTCAACGCCTTAATCAATTGACCCACATGCAACACCAGTGGCTGCTGGATTGTCTCAGAAAACCGTCATTAACGCCAAAAACCTTTTCACCAACAGAGACTCCTGACGCTTCACCAAAGACAAAACCCATGAGCAAATGGGTTTCTTTTTCTAACTTTAGCACCGAACCAAATATGAACCAAACCAATACGTTCACCCGATTTAAACCAACAACCATGATCAGAATTAGCCTGGTAGATGACCACAAACTTTTCCGATCCGGAATAAGAGCTCTCCTCTCAGCTCACAACAACTTTGAAGTGGTAAGCGAGTCTGACAATGGCAAAGAGTTTACCGAGACCGTGGATCAAGTGAAACCCGACGTGGTGCTTATGGACCTCGAAATGCCAGAAATGGACGGCATGGAGACCACAAAGTACCTGAAGGAGCACCATCCCGATGTAAAGGTTATTGTCATTTCCATGCACAACGATGAAAAGTTCATTGTACATCTGATGGAAATTGGCGCCCGGGGTTACCTGCTTAAAAATGCAGACCCCGATGACATTATCAGCGCAATACATTCAGTAAACGAAACAGGCTACTTTTTCACAGAACTGGTATCGCGCGTTATGCTGCACGGACTGGTAAAAGGAGAAAAAGTTAAACCCTCTTTCCTGCCTGGCAATGACCTTACAAGCCGGGAAATTGAGGTACTCAAACTGATCTGTCAGGAATTCACCGCAGCAGAAATCGGAGAAAAACTTTTCATAAGCCCACGAACAGTGGAAGGACACCGGAACAACCTGCTGCTAAAAATCGGTGCGCGAAACATCGCGGGCATCGTGGTGTTCGCCATGAAGCACGGGTTTTACGAGTGAGCCAGAATGAATCTTTACTTCAGTTGATGGCTTCAGGTGAGCAAAAAATACTGCCCGGCACTCAGCCTCAATTCAGAAATGAGCCCTCAAATCAATGATGCAGTGACATCAACCCCTCCGCGCAACATCTTTTTTCTCCAATCTCTATTCCTCAGCGGAAATAACGGCTTTCACAAAACGGTTAAGGCTTCATTACCTATAAGCCTTAATGCGATTACCTCGGGTTTTTTCACAATAGAAAAACAGCGCTTTTCAAAATTGCTCTCAGTCGCTCAAGGTCTATCCTTCTGGCTCACCAATATTTTTTCTACTCATTAATTTCCAGCTAATCGTTTTTTTTGTGTACATTCACCAAACCACGCAACGGATAAATGTCCCTAATCAACCCCATTGAAGCTCTACATAAAATATATGGTAAGCCTGCGCTGCAAACTACTCGTGAAAGAGATGTTGGAGAACGTAGGTATGAAATATTTCCGTGTAGACCTGGGAATGGTTGAGTTGTTGGAATCCATCACACCTGAGCAACTAAAACAGTTTAGCAAACAAATACAATTATCCGGACTGGAGTTGATTGAGGATAAAAGAAGTGTCATCATCGAAAAGGTAAAGAACATCATTGTTGAGATGATTCATTACAGCGATGAACTGCCCAAGGTAAAGTTCTCTGTTTTTATTAGTGAGAAAACGGGTTACGAGTACAATTACCTGTCTGGCATTTTTGCTGACGTTATGGCTACCACGATAGAGCACTACATCATCGCCCACAGAATTGAGCGCGTAAAGGAATTGTTGCTCTATGATGAGCTCACGCTAACAGAAATTTCTTACAAGCTGAATTACAGCAGTGTTGCCCATTTGTCTAATCAATTCAAAAAAATTACCGGCCTTACACCATCCTACTTCAAAAAAATGCAGTTGTACAGAAAACGCATCGCATTGGAAGATGTGGACAGGAAGTAAGCTGCTTTTAACGGGCTGATCTATCTCAAAATCAGCGACCCATTCTCCTCCTCAGGTTTTTTTTAATCTCACAGGCATTTCACATTGCAATTCCCGACAGAGGACATTGGGCTGTGATCGGTTGGTGTCTCCCCTCCATTTTTACTAAAGCCTGAAGCAAAAAAAAGCGGCCACCCTCATAGGGCAGCCGCTTTTTGCAAAATCAAACGAACGCT